>DATMXP010000035.1 GCA_035561515.1 Terriglobales bacterium
CAATAACATTGACTTGTAATAAAATTTCTTTGCTCTCAAGGAGAACATCGTCCTACGATAAATCCAAGTGAGTATCAGTAAAGCAGCATGGTTGAATTGTCATTCAACTCAAACAGCGGAGGGTGGACGTGGTTTCGCAGACCATAGTCGACGGCCTGGTGCCGTACAAAATTGGCGAAAAGATCCGCACTTTACGGTTGCGGAAAAAAATGGGGCTCGTGGAATTGGGGCAGCACACTGGTCTTTCCGCGGCTCTGCTATCAAAACTGGAGAGGGGAAAGCTTTTTCCCACCTTACCTACACTCTTAAGAATCGCACTGGTGTTCAGCGTGGGACTTGAGTATTTCTTCCGCGAAGAACACAAACACGTTGTTGCAGTGGTACGAAAGAACGAACGCCAGCGTTTCCCCGATAAGCCGGCGACAAATGATGTTTCTTATTTCTTTGAGAGCCTGGATTTTTCAGCTACTGAAAAGAAGCTGAATGCATATTTTGCGGAGTTTCAGCCGATCGCTCCCGAGAAGGCCCGAATCCATTTTCATTCCGGCTTCGAGTTCCTTTACGTCATTCACGGCGATCTGGCACTGAAGATCGGAAACGAGGACTACGTTCTGGCAGCGGGCGATTCGGTCTACTTTGATTCTTCGGTGCCGCATTCGTACCGCAGCGAAGGAAAGAAATCGTCAGAAGGCGTAGTGGTCACGATCGCCTGAAGACCCGTGACTAGGCGGTGGACGCCTTAGCGTCCCGTTATCGAACTCGATAGGCGCGGCCGGTCCCTTTGAGAAGTCCGGCCTTGGATGCAGACCGCGCACATTTACCTGCCACTGCTGATTTGCTCCGCTCCGGCTTTTCCTGAATACTGGATCCAAGGAACGCAACTGCCCCATGATCCACGAAATCTTCCCTGTCGGTCCCCTGCAATGCAATTGTTCTGTCGTCGGAGATGAAACGACACGCGAGGCCATCGTTATCGATCCCGGAGACGACATTTCGAGAGTCCTGTCGGTCGTTCAAAAGCACGGCTTGAAGGTGAAACAAGTCCTGATTACTCACGGCCACATCGATCATGTCGGTGGCGCGATGAAGCTCAAGCAGGCGACGGGAGCTCCGATCCTGATGAACACCAACGACATGTCGCAACTCGGAATGCTGGACATGCAAGCGGCGTGGATTGGAATGGCTGCTCCGGGAATGGTGAAGATCGATGCCTCCCTGGATCATGGAGGAAAGATCTCTGCCGGCACGCTTGAAGCGAACATCCTTCACACCCCTGGCCATACTGAGGGCAGCACGTGCATTTACTTTGAATCCGAAAAGAAGCTGATTGCGGGCGACACACTGTTTGCGGGAAGCATTGGCCGAACGGACCTACCGGGCGGCGACTTTGACAAGATCATGCGCTCACTACATCAGCAACTAATGCAACTTCCTGACGAGGTAGTGGTAATTCCGGGGCACGGACCAGCGACGACGATCGGCGAAGAGAAGGAAACAAATCCTTTCCTCGTCAGATAGCGCGCTTCTTCCTCACGACCTCTGTTTTCTGCTTTTGGGGTAGGAATACTGTGAAAACGGTCCCACTGTTGCCGGGACGCGTGCTCGACCAAACCCGGATGGATCCGCCATGCTTCTGGATCATACCCATGGTGACCCAAAGGCCCAGTCCAGTTCCTTTGGAACCTTTTGTGGTGAAGAACGGTTCGAACAGGCGAGCCTTGTGCTCAGCCTTGATTCCGGGTCCCGAGTCACCAATACTGACGCGAACCCCTCGCTGGCCCTTTCCAGTCCAATGGCGCGCGCGACTCACGCGAACGTGAATCTTTCCTCTGCGTCCAGTGGCATCAATAGCATTGGCCAAGAGATTGGAAAGGATCTGCCTGACCTCGCCGGAATAGGCTTCGATCGGCGCGTCTTTCCCCAGATCGCACTCGATCTGGATATCCGCATTGCGTATCTTCCTGCCGAAGATGGCCAGCACCTCGTCCATGAGTTTAGAGACCTGAACGGGTTCGACGTTGGTGCTGTCGCGGTAGAAACCGAGTGTTTGCCGGGCGATGTGCGCGACTCGGGTTACTTCCTCCTGCGCCATTCGCGTGTAGCCTTTCGCGGTCTCATCCAGGGATTTGTTCTGCTCGAGCAGATACAGCAGGTTGGTTACGGCCTCAAGCGGATTATTGATTTCATGAGCGATGCTGGCCGCCAAACGTCCCGTGGCGGCAAGTTTCTCTGAATGGCGTAACGCTTCGGCAGCCTGACGACGCTCGGTTATATCTTCGATGACCTTGATGATGTATTTCGGTCGACCGTTCTCATCGCGCAGGAGCGAAGCGGCCGTCTGCACCCACGCCTGGGTTCCGTCCTTTCGGATATAACGCTTCTCCGCGGTGTAACTTGGCCACATACCTTCGAGCATGCCGTAGAACTTCTCGTCGTAGGACGGGAGGTCGTCGGGGTGGGTGAACTCGCGGAAGTTCCTGCCGAATAGTTCTTCGCGGGAGAAGCCCAGGATGTCCGTGAGCTTGTGGTTCACCATCAGCATCGAGCCATCGACCGCAATCAGCGCCATTCCCACCGCTGCCTGGTTGAAGGTAGCGCGGAAGCGATACTCGCTCTCACGCAACGCTTTCTCGAACGTCTTGGAAGAGGTGACGTCGATGGCGACGCCGATCATACGTTCGGGAACGCCTTTGGAATCTTTGAAGACCGTAGCTCGAGAATGGACCCATCCCCAGTTGCCATCGCCACGCTGGACTCGAAACTCGATGTCAAAGTCCTGATGCGACGAAACCGCAATCTCAATCGCCAACTTCACCCGGTTGCGGTCGCTCTCGTGAACACGCGAGATGAGCGAGTCGAAATCGTTTGCGAGAGCCTCTGATTCAGAGATACCGAAGATTCGTCGCACCTCCGGGGACCAGATCACGTGGTTCTCGCGGATGTCCCACTCCCATGTGCTGATACCGGCGGACTCGAAGGCTAACTGCTCGCGTTCGCGGCCAAGCCGCATCTGCTCCGCAACGGTGCGCTGATCCGTGATGTCGATGGCTCCTGAGACTACCGCCTGGCGACCTGCGAACTCCACGCTGCTTCCGCTGAAGTAAATCCACTTTGCCGTACCGTCTTTCGTCACGATGCGGGCTTCGAATCGAGACGGGATGGGTTTACCCTCGGCGCGCAGACGGAAGCGTTCCCTGATGTACTCAAGCGAATCCGGATGCACCAAGTCGAGCAGGTTCTTGCGCATGAGTTCTTCGTTCGAGAACCCGGTGATCTCGCTGGTAGCGTTATTGGCGTAAATGAAACTCTGATTGTCGTGGATGAAGATTGCTGATGGAGTCGCGTCGGCCAGGGAACGAAAACGTTGTTCGCTCGCGTTCAAGGCTCGTTCTGCCGCCACTCTGGAAGTTACATCTTCGAAGGCGACGGCAGCAGCAACCAGTTTTCCGCTCGCGTCCAGGATCGGTGCGGCGTTGGCGCGAACCGTCACTTTTTGTCCGTTGTGCCGCACAACTTCGAACTCGTGGCCGTTTACCTGTTCCCTGCTTCGCAAGGCCTTAATGAGAGGCCAGTCGGTAGCGGTGAAGGGAGTGCCGTCTTCATGAAACGCCCGGTACATATCGGGATACTGATCAACATCTTGGGCGACGGGAGCATCGGTTCTCCAGAATTTGTTCGCATAGTCGTTTCGGAGAATGATTTTGCCGGTCGGGTCGGCAATGATGACACCAGCGGGTAATTGCTGAAGCACGTTGTGTAACAGCGTCAAAGCATCGTCTTTGTCCCGAAGCGCTTCTTTCGCCGCATGCTGAAGCCTTGCGTTCTCGACAAATGCTGCCGCCCGATTTGCTAAATCGCCGGCAAACTCGATGTCGTGTTCACCGTAAATCTTGTCTGCCTTGGAGGAGAAAAAGACGATAGCACCCACGGTGTTGCCGAACGCTTTCATGGGAGCAATGAGCATCGACTGGATTCCGAGACTGAGAAGCTGGGAAGCCTGGCTCTGGCTCCGCGTTACAGCCATCAGTAGTTCAGAAATGCCATCGGAAAGCACTACTGGATGATCGCCGCTAGTGACTTGCTTGATGAAATCGCTGTGGAAGAAGTCGGCAGCATGCAGAGGGTCATCGGACGCACGTGGATATGCCGCCGCAAGCGTACACTCGCCGGACGGTTGACAGGTGTAGAGAAAACACCAGTCTGCAAACTCCGGAACCAGCGATTCGGCAAGTGCTCCCAGGGTCTGGTCGAGCGGAAAACCAGCCAGAAAAACCTGATCAGTTCGCGCGAGCAAGGATTTACGCACGAGTTGCGAATCGACTGTAATTCGGGCTGCTCCGTGACGGGATTCCTGCATGACAAAAGAAAAGGAGGGTGGCCAGACCGATCACCACACTACCGATCACCACACTATGGTCGTACAGCTTACCACGCGAACCGTGACTCTCGTTCAGCAACAAAGACGAAAGGGCAGCCCGAAAGCTGCCCTTGTCTCCCGGAGTTCGGTTAGAACCGGAACTGAGGGCCAATCGTGAGTCGCAGATTGTGGTTGGCGCCGCGATCGAAGTACATCAGGTCGCCCGCCTCAATACGGAATCCGAACCAGCCCGCGAAGAATTCCACGCCGCCGCCGGGGTAAAAGACACCGTTCGTATCGCCGCCATTGATTCCCGAGAACTGGTTACCGAGATTCTTGTCGGTACTGAAGTTCAGGAAGCCGCCTTTCATTACGGCAAAGACACGCACTGCGTCACCGGTAGTTTGGAACTTCGGACCGAATAACCCGTGCATCAGACGAAGATTGGTGGTATTGACGGATACCACACCGCCATTCGTCGTCGTGTTCGTGAAGCTTTGCGCGAAGTTGTACGACAGCTCGCCTTCCAGCTGGACATTGGGATGGATGTTGAAACCAACACGTCCACCCAAGCCCCAGAAATTAGCGTTATCAGCGTGCTTCAGACGAACATAGTCCGCATAAACGCCAACCGAGCCTCGGTCTTGCGCGAATGTTGCCGGCGCCGCAAGCAGAAACAGCACCGCGATCATAGCTAATGCGATTTTTTTCATTTCTTTCCACTCTCCAAACCGGTCGTTCGTCCTCCGTGTGGTTCACGCCTTCCCGCTCAGGCGCTCGCCATGAGGAGAGCAGGGAGTCAGCACGGGGACACTCCGACTTGGATGGCAGCGTTGCCCCCGGGGTGGGCTGATGACTAGTTGGTAACTACTCCGAAGTGAGCTGCTGTAGCAGGCGAAAATACTCAGGGAAAGAAATACGTGCCGAACTAGCGCCATGTATCCTTGTTTCCCCTTTGGCCCTTAGAGCGGCCACGGCAAAAGCCATGGCGATCCGGTGATCATCGTGAGAGTTGATATCGGCGCCGTTAAGTTCCTGCTGGCCGGGGATCGTCAAGCCATCTTCGTCTTCTTCGACTTTCGCGCCCATGGCCTTCAGGTTCTCTGCAATGGCGGCAAGACGGTCGGATTCCTTGACCCGAAGTTCCTTCGCATCCCGGATCCGAACGCCGTCTTTCGTATAGGGCGCGATGGCAGCCAGCACAGGAATTTCGTCGATGACAGCCGCGGTGGTGGCGCCAGCTATTTCCGTGCCGCGTAGATTGCCGGATTCCACCGTGATCATTCCGACAAGTTCTCCGTGTTTCTCTTCCAAACGAATGACACGAGTTCTCACTCCCATGGAGGCAAGCACATCGAGTAGAACGGCACGCGTGGGATTCATGCCGAGTCCGTCAATCACGAGGTTTGATTGCGGATACAGCGCGGCAGCACAAAGGAAGAAGGCTGCCGACGAAAGGTCGCCCGGGACGGTGGTCTCGATCGCAGAGAGGTCCTGGAAACCGCGGATACTCAGTCGACAACCCATCCGTGTCACGCTTGCGCCAAAAGCACGCAGTGCAATCTCCGTGTGGTCGCGAGTGGGGACTGGCTCATTAACAACCGTTTCGCCTTCTGCGTAAAGTCCGGCGAGGAGAATGGCGGACTTCACTTGAGCGCTGGGCACCGGCAGAGCGTACTCAATCGCCTGAAGTTTTTGACCGGTGATTTCAAGTGGCGGGAATCCGCTCACAGAATGGATGCGTGCTCCCATGGAAGTCAGCGGCTCAATTACTCTACGCATCGGACGACGCGAGAGCGATTCGTCTCCGATCATCCTGCAGGAAAAGCTCTGTCCGCTCAGTATTCCGGCGAGCATTCGCATCGTCGAACCGGAGTTGCCGCAGTTCAGGTCTTCCGCCGGCTGCTGGAGATGAAGGCCACGTCCTTCGATTTCAACCGCGCCTTCGGTGTGAACTACGTCGCATCCGAGTTCGCGCATGCAAGCAAGAGTGCTGGCGCAGTCCGCCCCTGTAGAGAAATTCAACAGTTTCGTCGTGCCCTTCGCGATTCCCGCCAACATTGCGTAGCGATGCGAAATTGATTTGTCGCCCGGCAGTCGAAGACTGCCTAAGATGTTGTGTGCCGGATGAATAACTGCGACATCGTCCTGCATTTGTATTGGCCCATCCTCGAATAAGTTGCCCGCGTCGGCTACTTCAACTTCTTTATATTGTCAAGAGCAAATACAACTTCTCGCCTTCTTTTTCTCTCTTAGCAGTCAGCGCGGAACAAAGCGCCGAGCTCGGTACCAGTTAACAAGGTCCTCGCCACTGCCTCCCAAACTGGAACGTCTCGTGAAAATTGGGAAGTAACGGAAATGGAACTTCGGCCCTCGGCTCTTTTCCTTATTTTAGCCTTAGCGTTGCCAGCTTGGGCTCAATCAACGCCATGGTCACGCCCCAGTCATGACCGTTTCGAAGCGCCGATCAGTGGAGTGGTTCGCGATTACCGCGGAAACGCTGTGAATGGCGCACGAGTTGAAATACAAGAATTGATGACTGGTCGCACGGTCATCACTACGTATACATACTCCAACGGAAGCTTTCAAACGGATGAGCTACCGGCTGGTCGCTACGAGATCGTTGCGATCTATGGATTGACAGAAGCGCGCATGCGCTTCGACCCGGAGCACGACCGAGATGTCACTCTATCGATGCCTGCGCCCCCGACGACTGAGTCCAGCAGCAATCCCACTGTTTCCCTGTCGCAGATGAAAGTGCCGGGGAAAGCCCGTAAGTTCTTTCAGAAGGCGCTCGATGCTTTCCGGAAGTCACGCATCGACGATGCGTTCGGCTTCGTTCAACAAGCCCTGGGCATGTATCCCGATTACGCACAGGCGCTAGCTCTCCGCGGCGTGCTGAACCTGCAGAAGGGTGATACGCAGAGTGCGCAACCGGACCTGGAGAAAGCCGTCGCACTCGACTATGGAGACGGCACCAGCTTCGTCGCACTCGCGTCTCTGTATAACGTCGAGGGCAAGTTTCAGCAGGCTCAGCAGGTTTTGGAGCGTGGCTTGAGAATGCATCCGGATTCGTGGCAAGCGCTGACGGAGTTGGCGCGAGCCCAGATCGGCAGGAAAGAGTTCAACGAGGCTCTGGGCACCCTGGCGAGATCGGAAAAGCTTCTGCCTCCTAGTATTCATTACCCGCTGATCTTCCGCGCACAGGCTTATGCAGGGTTGAAGAATTACCCCGCTGCCGTTGCTGACTTGCAGACTTTTTTGCAGAAAGAGCCGGACGGACCCAATTCGGAAGCGGCGAGAAAGACACTAGGGAAACTGCAGGAAGTGGTTCTGGCTGAAAAAAAATAGCCACAACACACTGAGATGGAGCGGTCAACCAGCCGCTCCATCTTTCATTTTGCCGATGTTTCGCGCAACACGGCTGCAGGTACTTCCCGCACTTTTGCTGAAACCGTAAAGGCTGGAGTTTCCGAGCCCCTTCCCCACCTGTTTACCTTCCAGTGCGCACGAACGAAGCGAATGTCAGGTTCGCCCCTTAGGTCCAGCAAGATCGGTGTTTGGCTTTTATAAAACTGCTGCGGGAATTCGAGAAGCGCCTTGGGCGTCCAGGTCTGGCCATCCGTTGAACCGAATATCGAGAGGTCGAAAGACTCCTGTTCAACGGCTTCAACGATATCCAAGCTGACCAGAAAGACCCTGTTCTCGGCCGAAGAGATGTCCACGGGATCCCCATCGCCTTTCGCAGTTATAACGGTATTTGCCGGGATGATTGCAGAATCGATCATGTCGGAAATTCTATCGGCTTCAGGGTAGCGCGCAAAGCTTAACTAGCGTCCCAGAAATTCCCGCAACGCGAGGTGGACCTGTTCCGGCGCTTCCAGCGGAGCATAATGTCCCGCTTTGGGAATACGACGCAATCGGCTATTGCGGATGCCGCTGTGGATCTTCTCCATCTCCGCAAGAGGAGTGGCCGTGTCCTCTTCGCCCCACAAGATCAGCGTGGGGACGTTGATGGTGCTCAGGGTTGGAACGGAGTCGGCACGCTCAGCCATGCCACGCTGAACCGCCGCTATGCCCATCGCGGAGGCCTGCATCATCCATCGTTTTGCGTTCTGCACTACATCCGGTCGGTTGCGATGGGTGCTCTCGCCGATCAGTTTCGGAAGCTGTGCCTCGATGAAGGGCTCGGTACCCCGCTTCAGAACGTCCTCAGCGGCCTGGAGACGCGTCTTGCGTGCGTCGTCGCCATCCGCGCTGGCTTTGGTGTCGACGAAAACCAACGCTTCGACGCGCTCACGGAACCGGCGCCAGAACTCAAACAAGATATAGCCGCCAATCGAGTTACCCGCGAAGCTTGCCTTCACAACGCCAACATCCTGTAGCACGGCGAGCAGATCTTCGGCGTGCTGTTGCATAGTAGCGGGTCGATCACCTATCGGAGAATCGCCGAGACCGCGAAGGTCTGGTGTAATGACGCGGTATCGAGTGGAAAGAAGTTCGGCAACGCCGCCCCAGACGTGGTGGCTGGCTGGAAATGGATGCAATAAAACGAGGTCAGGACCGTTTCCACTGACCTCGTAGAAGATTTCTGTGTCTCCGCTGCGTACTCGCATGGCGACTCGAGTTTATCCAAATTCCAGCTATTGCGGAGTGTGTACGCTCGCGACATGGGCCGGCAGTACGTACTCCGGCTCCATGGGGATAATGACCCACGCAACCAGATAAACGATCAATGCGAGTGGAACCGTCGCGACCAAGGCGATGATCCATATCAGGCGCATGAGGGTGACATCGGTGCCGAAGTACCGGGCCATGCCTCCGCAGATACCAGCGATCTTGTTGTCAACCCGGGAGCGCTCGAGGCGCCGAATCGGCATGGTCCCGGCAACAATCCGGCCGCAATAAGCGCAAACACGCGCATCGTCCTGAATGTTCTTTCCGCAGTAGTTGCAGTACATGGACTTCCCTCCACCACATGATACGCAGTCAGTGTGAAAAAGGTTCCCTACATCATTCGGTAGGGCTGTTTCAGGTGCTTCTTTGCCAGACTTGCCCGGGGAGAATCAGGATCTTCCGCCACAACGGTTTGATAGTGCTTCACCGCGTCCTCTCGACGCTGAAGGACGTCGCACATCTCTCCTGCTCCTAACGACGCTCGCAGGCGAAGATCGGGATCTGTCTTCTGGAATTGCAGTACCCGCTCAAACGCTTCCGCGGCGTTCTTTGCGTCGCGCTGGCCGCGAAGCGCCTCACCCAATCCGTACCAGGCCATCTCAATGTGGGCCTCAGGATACGCGCCGCTCTCAGCGGCTTTCAGCAGTTTGTGATAGCTTGCAATCGCCTCGGGTGCTTTGCCGGATGCGTTATAGAGATTCGCAAGTTCAAGCGCCATGAGGAAATTGTGAGGGTAGCTATTGTTAAGGCCATCGATGAGTTCGATGGCTTCCTTGTAACGTTCCTCGCGCCGGAGAAAAAGCGCCAGCGCAATCTTGGCGTCCACGGCAGCCTCTCCTCCACCGTTGGCAGCCTCGTAGAGGTACTTGATTCCCTTTTCCCGGCTGCCACTGAGTCCGATGATCGACGCGGCTACTTTCACTGCCCAACTCACGCTTCCAATCACGTAATTGTGCATGCCGACGATCATCTTCGCGTCGGTGTAGTCCGGCGCCAGCTCCAGCACCTTCTCGTGGTCATGACGAGCGCCAACGGCGCTGCGCAATGCCGAAAACCATGCTTTTTCGATAAGAGCCGTATAGGTTGACTTCAGTCCTCGCGTGACACCACGGGCGTACAGAGCGTCCACGTCATTCGGATTTGTCTTGAGCTTCGCGTCGGACAACTGCAAGGATTGCTGCATCAACGCCTTGATCCGGTCTTTGGTCTTTTGCTCCACCGGAAACTGCTTGCTTTGAAGGAATCCTTCCTTGGCGTAGAGTTCGCTATCCAGTGCGCCGATGCGGTACATCTCCTTGAACATAACGCCCGATAGAAGATGGTTTACCGCGAACGCGTCGTCAGGATTCTTCTCCAGCGCAGTTTCGAATTCCTTGATCGCCTTGTCGTACTGAAGGTTGTAGAAGTGCTCAAAACCTCTGCGCGTGTGCTCGTCCTGGAGGTGGTATTTCAGGATCTGTTGCGCCGGCTTTGGCTTGGAGTTTTCGGCTTTGGGATGGGAGGCTACGGCTAAGGTCGTAAGTAGTGTAAAAGCAAGGATCAGGACAGTACGGAAGAATAGCCGTCTGAAACGCGAACTGCCATAGGGTTTCATGAAGGTAAGTACCTGAGTAGTTTATCCGATATTCCAGGGATTCTGAAACGCGTAGAAAGCTATTGTCCGCTGGGGGCGGACAGAATGACTAACGCAAATCATTCCCAGACCGACTCTTACACCGAGGCGGAAGCCGCAGCAATTTTGGGCATATCTCTGTCACGCCTGCACCAGTTGTTGGACGAAAACATTTTCAACGACGGCAGCGCGCGTCCGTCCGATATCCGTCTTCGTGATACGGACCTGGTTTTGTTGGAGTTTTGGAACCGCAGTACCGGAAACCCAAAAGTCCTCCGAATGCCTCACCGCTAATTACGGCGCTTGTCCCCCGCAGGCGCCGTACTCCTTTCCTCAGATTGCTCAACTTTTCGGCCTCTGAGTAATTCTTTCCCGCTTGCGAACGTGACCCAAAATCCTCAGCGTCCTGTAAGTCATTGAATATTCGGCACATAGCGAAATTCCCATTTTGGTGCTTCAAGTGCGCACGAGAACATTAAGGAGTTCAATAAGTTATGGAGCAGCTTGCTGATAAGGTTTCACAGGAATATTGGCGTCCCGCGGTACAGAACCACGCCCGTGAGGTTCCCGTCGATGTGCGCTCGCGCGTAGAAGTTTGCGAGGCATGCGGAACGGAGTTCGTACTCGGCGCCCGGTTTTGCCATGTTTGCGGAGGCGAACGCCAGGCGGTCCAGGCCCACAGCAACAGGTGGGCGGAAGCGCTCGATTTCGACAACATTCGGCACGCTCTCGGCCTGTCTACTGGGGCTTTGATTTCCTTTATCGTAGGCATCGTCTGTCTCGCCGCTGCAATTGCGACGGGTTTCATCTACAGCGCGAAGTCGCTGGTTGACTGGCAGGCGGTCCAGGTATGGCGCATCGAGTGGCTACTGGCCGCAGCCGTCGCATTTATCGCCGGCATTCTCCTCAAGCGGAACGAAGCCTGAAACTCCGGCAGAAAGTGAAAGGCCCTCGCGATCGGCGAGGGCTTTTCGTTTTGCTGCAAGAACTTATTTGGATTCCTGGTTCACGCTAATGTCATTGGCCTTGTAGTGGTTCCCGTCAAAAATAGCCGCGACAGTCACATCGGAACCAACCATCAGGTTGGAAGGAAGCTGTCTCTTCCGATCGAACGCGATGTCGTAAGTCTTGTTGTCGGTACGGTTCTCGACCGCAATGGAACCGCTGCTCACGTCTAGATATCTCACTTTGCCAGCGAAGGTGAAGGTTTCTCCCGGCGCGGCAAGAATCGTAATTTCCTGCGCGTTGCCTTCGCGAGCCTGTCCGGGCTTGAACTGGACACTCACGAGCGCTCCGGGCTTTAGCTCCGACGCTGGCACTGTCTGGCCCTCTCGCTTGATCTGGGTGTCGTCATTGACGCGGAAGGTGACCGGCCTACCTGAGAGACTATCCGCGACACTGGCTATATTGCTTTCGATACTCGTGATTTGGCCTCTAGCGTCAGCAACTACGGCGCTCGTAACAACTCTCACGTTCCGGGCGAGGATCTTGTCACCATCGAGCATGGTGTCCACGTACACGCGGTCGCCCTTCTTTACGTGTTCGAAGGTAGTTTCCTTGCCATCACGGAAGAAGTGGGTTCGCTCATCGAACTGCACGTTCCATCGGTTGCCGCCGAAGACCTTCACGCCGAGTTCATTGTGGATACCGTCGATCTTACTTACGGTTCCGCCGATCAGACTGGTTTTGCCATCGGGCAGCTTCGGTTGTCCAAAGACGGGATCGTCGTCAGTCGCAGCCGTCTTTTTGCCATCTGGCTGGTTCACCTTGACCGTGACCGGCATCTGGACTGGCTCCGCGCCGCTTTGCTGTTCGGCGTGCTTCTCTTGACTCTGTTGGGGCGGAGTATTGCCTGCCTGCTGTGCGACTGCTGCCGTTCCCATGGACACCGCAACCAGGATGGCCATCGCTGAAGGGTAGAAACTTCTCATGCGCTGGTGAGAAGCAGGTCTGACTTACAGAGTTGGCTAACCGCTGCCCTGGGAGGCAATTTCCCAAGATTGGCACTTCCATACCCATGGTCAGCAACTTTCTCCGGAGTTCGGACAAACGCGTGAGGATTTCACCCATCAAATCAGTCATCAAGCTGCTGCTTTGATTGGCAGCGATGTTGCTCTGTTCTTTTCTGGAGGTCTTGTCCGTACATGCATCGGCCCCGTTCCCTGGTCGTGGCTTCCCTGGTTTTAGCCCTGGGACCGTTATCGCTTCACGCAGGCGATCTTCGCATTCCCCTGCCGAAGCGAAGCAAGTACACCCCGGTCCAGAAGTTGAATCGCGACGGTGTCTCCGCCGTTGAGAAACACCAATACGACAAAGCCAAAAAGCTCTTTTACGAAGCGTATCTCATCGACCCAAACGATCCCTTCACGCTGAACAATCTCGGGTACATGGCGGAGTTGGAGGGAGATACTGATCGCGCCCAGCGTTACTACCAGTTATCTTCCGAAGTGAGTTCCGATGCAGTTGTCGACAAGGCGAATAACTCTCTTGTCGAGGGCAAACCGGTTTCGGCCGTAGCTGGAAACGCGGAAGAAAAAGGCATCAAGATCAACCGTCTTAACAGCCAGGCTATCGCGCTCCTGAACAAGGATCGTGCCCCTGAGGCTGACCTCATCCTCCAAAAGGCGCTTGCGCTGGATGCGAAGAACCCTTTCACACTGAACAACATGGGATACGCCAAGGAGAAGGAAGGCGAACTCGAAGCCGCTTACCAGTATTACTCCGCGGCAGCGAACTCCAACTCCGGTGAGCGAATCGAGATCGCCGCGTATCCAAACTGGCGTGGACGCGCTATCAGCCAGGTCGCGCGCGATAACGCGAACAAACTCAGCCGGAATATGCGCGACGGCAGCATGGAAGCGCGCGTGGCTCGATTGAATCTTCGCGGTGTTTCGGCGATGAACCGCAATGACCGTCGCGCAGCACGACAATACATCGAACAAGCTTACAAACTCGCCCCAACAGATGCTTTCACCCTTAACAACATGGGATATCTGGCCGAGCTCGATGGCGACCGCGAAACTGCGAATCACTTTTATGAGCGCGCCCAGGAAGCGAACAAAGCAAATTCCCGTGTCGCGCTAGCTACCCGCAAGGAAGTGGAAGGGATGCGGATAGGGGAAGTCGCTTTAAACAGCGACGCGCTGGTGTCACAGCGGATGGCCGAAGCGCAAGCGGAGCGGCAGAGGATGGGTGGCCCGGTCCTATTACGCCGGCGTGCAGATAATTCGGTGGTGGTAGAGCCGGCGGAGCCTGTAGCGCGTCCGCAGGTTCGGGTCAGCGACGCGAATGGCAATCTCATCCTGCCGCCTCGCCCAGCGACCAGTTCATCCCCCAGTACTGGCGGCCTCGCGATGCCGCTGCCGGACAGCCAACAGCCTGTCACGGTACATCAGGGCGAGAACGACAACGGCTTGATCATGCCTTTGCCTGAAAATGACCAGCCCGGGCCTAACGGCAACGTCAAGGAAGGTCCCAAGGACGGCGGGATGATTATGCCACTTCCGGATAATCAGCAGCCTGGAGCACAGCAGCCCGCGGGTCAACAGCCCGGCGATCAGCGGCAGGACTCGAACGCAATCGGAAACCCCGTCAACACGCAACCACCTGCCACAACGGTTCCGAATCCGCCGGCGACGCAGCCTTCCACGGCTCCGCCGCAACGGCCGGTCGCTCCACAGCAGAATGTTCCGCAGCAGTCTGCGCCGGTTCAGCCCAGCGCACCGAACCAGACGGCGCCAGCACCTACACAACAGAACCCCGGCTTGTTGCTGCCGGCTCCTGACCAGACGCAGGCACCTCCAGCGCAGCAAACTGCGCCGACGCAGCAGCAGACACCGCAGCGTCAGCAGGAACCCGGACTGTTGTTGCCGCCTCCGGACAACCAGCAACAACCGAACAACCAGGCTGCGCCGCCGAAGAACAACACTGCGCAGAACGGCAACATCGGCGTGTACACACCCCCGGCACCGAATCGCACCACGTCTCAACCGAAGCGCATCAACGATAATAATCGTCCTGCTGCGAACTCAAACGTCCACAAGATTGACGACCGCAAGTAACTTTCTTCTGTGTGCCTCCGCCCGGCTATCTGCCGGGCTTTTTTGTTGGCGCGTCCGACGCTCATCACATAAAACCGAAATCGGCGTCACTGCCGACACCTGTGCTTGGGTGTTGCATTGTCGTAAAGGAAGGACAGCATGATCTTCGGAGCATTCTCTTTTCTTCTTTCCGCCACGGTAATCGCCAAGGAGTCGGTTGGAACCACCTTGGACCATCTGCAGGAAGCCTTTAACGGCGAAAGCAATGCCAGCCATCGATACAAAGAGTTCGCCAAAAAGGCCGACATGGAAGGATTTGGCCAGGTTGCAAGCCTATTTCGCGCAGCATCGAAAGCCGAGGAATTTCATGCCCGCAACCATGCCGAGGTCATCCGTAAACTAGGTGCGGAGCCCAAAGCTACGATTGAAAAACCAGTCGTGAAATCGACGCGCGAGAACCTGCAATCGGCAATGGAGGGGGAAATCTATGAGCGGGATGTGATGTACCCGCCCATGTTGGAACTGGCGAAAAAGAACGGCCATCCCGAAGCGGTGCGAACGTTTTTATATGCCTTGAAGACGGAAGCGGAACACGCACGACTTTTTCAGGATGCGCTGAAGCATCTGGCCAAGATGCACAACAAGACGACTTACTACGTGTGTAACGTCTGTGGATACACGGTTCAGACGCTGAATTTTCTTAAGTGTGTCGTATGCGGCCACTCCAAGGCCGACTACGTCCCGGTCGATTAATCATCGTCTGTTTGGCGGGTAATCGGGTGGCGAGTGGCTACAGTCTTCTCGCCACTGTCACGCCGTCCCGAACTGGCAGCATCACCGAATACCACTCCGGCGAATTTGCCAGCATCTGGTTGAATTCCACGATCTGTTTGGTGTGATGCTGCGGGTCTGTTTTGATCTCGGGATTGCCAGCCGCATAGACTACCCGTCCGCTCCAAAGAACGTTATCGGCGACAAACAGGCCGCCCGATCGAACGAAGTTCTTCGCCAACCGAAGGGCCCGAGGATAGTCTTCTTTGTCGATGTCACAGAAGATGATGTCGAACTGTTCCTTCTGCTCCGAAAGTATCTCCAGGGCATCACCGACGGAAACATCCACTTGGTCAGCTACTCCCGCACGTTCGAAGTAGCCCCTCGCTTCCTGTGCGTTCTGCGCGCTGCCGTCCGTGTAATGAACCCGGCCTGTTTTGCCGACCGCACGAGCCCACCAAATGGTCGAGTAGCCGATCGCCGAACCAAGCTCAAACACTGTTTCGGCGCCACTGATTTGGGCCAGCAACTCGAAAAGACGCCCAATTACAGGTCCGACAATCGGAATCTTGCGTTCAATCGCCTTCTGCTCCATTTCCGTGAGCACGGAGTCGCGCGGCGGAAGCATGGCGTAGAGGTAGTTTTCCACCTCAGGGCCAGTGATCGGATGCGCATCTGGATAATTGCTCTGATTAAATTTCGTCATGCTACTGAATCGTCTGTCCTGGTTTTAGATCAACAACTTCCACTCCCATATCGGACACCAGCTTGCGCAGCTCATTCGGCGTACCTTTCAGCAGTGGGAACGTTCCAAAATGCATTGGGATCACCGCTTTCGGGCGCAACAAACTGCAGGCATACGCGGCCTCTTTCGGCGACATCGTGAAGTGGTCGCCCATCGGCAGGCAGGCGATTTCCGGCGCGTACAGATCACGAATGATCGCCATGTCACCAAAAACCGCTGTATCACCCGCGTGGTACAGCCGGAGCCCGCTTTCAAATTCGATCACGTACCCGCACGCTTCGCCACCGTAAATGATGGACCCATCGTCTTCCTGGATGCCGCACGAATGAATTGCGTGCACCATTGTGACTTGTAGGTCCTCCACCTTCTGGGTCCCGCCCTTGTTCATCGGTGAGACATGCTTGACCCCCTTCTTCCCCATCCACGTAGCGAGTTCGAAGATTCCGACTACCTTCGAGTTGTGCTTCTTCGCGATCGCGACGGCGTCGCCGATGTGGTCAAAGTGCCCATGGGTACAAAGCATTACATCGCACTTCTTAACATCCTTCTCCGATTCGGGCGTCATAGGGTTCTGCGACAGCCACGGATCAACGTAGATCGTTGTGCCTTTGGGAGTTTCGATCCGGAATGTGGCGTGCCCAAGCCAGGTGAGTTTCAGTCCATGAAGTTGCATATGTTCCTCGTGCCCGGAAATTGTAAATCAGCGGGCGAGCTCCGGATTTCGCCGATCCAACTCACTGTCGCTCGGTTAGGACTGCTGATATCCTTTTCGCCATGCAATCATCAGCCACTCAGGCGCAACTTAAGGTTCTCATCTCGCGCGAGCAGATCGCGAGACGTGTGACCGAGCTTGCGGAACAGATCACCCGTGACTACCAGGGTGAACAGATTCTTTTTGTCGGCGTATTGAAAGGCGCTTCCATTTTCTTAAGCGATCTGGCACGGCAGGTAAATCTCGATGCCACCTTCGACTTCATCAGTGTTTCCAGCTATGGGAGCAGCACAAGATCCAGCGGCGAAGTAAAACTGAATAAAGACGTCGACCAGTCGCTCGAAGGTAAGAACGTCATTATCGTCGAAGACATTCTCGATACGGGCCTGACCCTCAGCTTTCTTTTGAAACAGTTCCAGAACCACAAGCCCAAGTCACTCAAAATCGCCGCTCTGTTGGACAAAGTCTCCCGCCGAATCACCGACGTTCACGGAGACTATGTGGGATTCGAGATCCCAGACGAATTCGTGGTCGGCTATGGACTCGATTACGCTGAGCGTTACCGTAATCTGCCGGACGTCTGCGTTTTGAGCCAGTAAGAGGTGGTTTATGTTGTCGTTGATCAGGGACCTGTACGCACATCAAGCATGGGCCGACGCCGAGATGTGGCGGTTCCTGCAAAGCTCACCCGCTGCTCTGGTCGACAAACGAGTAATGGAACTGCTGAACCACATCCACGCGGTGCAGCGATTTTTCCTTTCGGCCGTGCAAGGTGAACCTCTGACTCGTGAAGAACTTGCGGTCGAAATGCCTGCTTCGGACCTGCTTCTGTCCTATCGGCAGTATCACTTGAAGGCCGAAAGCTATCTGGGCAAAATGCGGGAGGCCCACCTCAACGACAAGGTTACCGTACCCTGGTTTCCGGATTTCCGGCCTACCTCGACCGAGGCGCTCCTTCAGGCCGTCATGCACACCGTCCATCACCGCGGCCAAATCCTGATGCTGGCCCGGCAATTGGGAGCCGACCCAAAGCCGGTGGATTTCATCATCTGGACGGCGAAGGGACGGCCGGAACCCAAGTGGGATGTCGCGGCTTCGGCCAGTTGATAAAATTCGTACATGTCCACCACGGCCCCCTCTCATCGCGACTGGCAATCCGTAGCACGCCTTATCGACCACACCGTTCTTAAAACCGACGCCCGCCGTGCTCACATCGAGCAGTTGTGCTCGGAAGCGCGCAAGTACAACTTCGCTTCGGTTTGTGTCCAACCCGTGTGGGTGGAACTTGCAGTCGAGTTACTGAAAGGATCCGGCGTCATGACCTGCACAGTCGCTGGTTTTCCTCAGGGGGCAACGCTGTCTTCCGTGAAACTGTTTGAGACGCTTGCGGCCGTCCGGCAGGGCGCGGCAGAAGTGGATATGGTCATCAATGTGGGGGCTTTGAAGGATCGCCAACTCTCACTGGTGGAAGACGAGATCCGGGCACTTGCCGATGCATGCCATAACGGGAAAGCCCATCTCAAAGTCATCATCGAATGTTGCCTGCTGACCGAGGACGAGAAGAAGCTTGCCTGTGAACTCGCGCTTAAAGCTGAAGCAAATTTCGTAAAGACTTCCACCGGAATGTCGACCGGGGGCGCCACGGTCGAGGATATTCGGCTAATGCGATCTGTCGTTGGGTCGAAAATGGGTGTCAAGGCCGCAGGGGGCATCCGCACCGCCCAGGGCGCTCTAGCCATGATCGATGCAGGCGCAAACCGCATCGGGGCCAGTGCCTCGGTCGCCATTGTGCAGGAACTGGGCGCAGTCTAGGTCGTATTCTCCACATATCGGGACAAGTGGTCGGAACTGTGATTTTCGGCTGATATCATGGTGCGTCACGAATGAACTCCACCAATAAAGCCCTGGGCACGACGGAAAGCGTTGAGTCGTTTCTGCTCGACGTGGCAGACGTGGTCAACAGTTCCCTCGACCTTGACACCATCCTGAAGCGCGTGGCCGAGATCATTCGGCGGGTCATCGATTACGAGATTTTCGCCATCTTGCTCGTCAACGAGAAGACTCAGGATCTTCGAATTCGATTTTCCATCGGCCACACCCCGGAGACGGTCGAGCGTACGCGCGTCAAGATTGGTGAAGGCGTAACCGGACAGGCAGTACAGCGTCGCGAGCCCATCGTCGTCAATGACGTCCGCCGCACCAGCGGTTACATCGAGGCGCTGCCCGAAGTCCGGTCGGAAGTTGCGATTCCGCTGATCATCAAAAACCGAGTCATTGGGGTCATTGATATCGAGGCGTCCCAGCCTAATTACTTTACGGAAGAGCATGCGCGACTTCTCACCGTCGTCGCTTCGCGCATCGCGATTGGAATTGAGAACGCCCGCCTTTACACCCGCACTTCCCGTCAAGCCAGGACGCTTCTGCTTCTGAACGAGATCAGTCGTGAACTGACGTCCATCTTGAACGTGGATGAGTTATTGCGACGTGTCGGTGAATTGCTGACCCGCATCATCGATTACCAGATGTTCAGCATCCTGCTCGTGGATGCTACCGGTGAAAAGCTCGTCCATCGATTTTCGATACGCTTCCAGGAAAGCATTCACCTGAAACACGACATCCCCATCGGACAGGGTCTGGTAGGACATGCCGCGTTGCTGAAGGAGCCCGTGCTCGTTCCGGACGTCACCAACGACCCGCGGTATATCAAGCTGAATCCGGAGACTCGCTCCGAGTTGGCCATACCGCTGATCTACAAGGGCAAGGTACTGGGCGTTTTGGACCTGGAGCACACGAAGAAGCGCTTCTTCAATGAAGACCACATGCGGACGATGACCACCCTCGCCGCACAGATAGCCATCGCGATCGAGAACGCCACTTTGTACGAGCGCGTCATTAAGCAGGAGCAACGCCTGGAGCGCGATCTGGCCCTCGCGCGGGAGCTTCAGTTCCGGCTGCTGCCGGCCTGCTGTCCAGTCTTGGGGAATGCCGAACTCGCCGCCAAGTTCATCCCAGCCCAGGCAATAGGCGGTGACCTCTACGACTTCCTTGAATACCCGAACGATACGGAAGGCTGCTCGAAGTGCGTTGGTATTGCGATCGGCGACGTCAGCGGCAAAGGTGCTGCGGCAGCTCTTTATGCGGCTCTGGTGAGCGGATTCCTTCGTTCGTACTCCGCTGAGCGCCCAAGTGCATCCGAGATGCTTCGCATGATCAACGCTTCCCTTGCGGAGCGTCATGTGGACGCCCAGTACGTCACGATGGTGTACGCCATTTGGCGAGACGAGCAGAGCCTGCTGCATATCGCGAACTCAGGATTGCCCCGTCCGATTCATTGCCGAAAAGGCAAGTTGGAGCGGATCGAGGCCGTCGGTCTGCCGCTCGGATTATTCGAGACTGTCGAACACGATCAACTCACTTTTCGCGGTCAGCCCGGCGATGTCTTCGCTTTCTTCAGCGACGGCATTGTGGACGCAACCAGCCCTGAGGGCGAGATCTTCGGCCGCCAGCGAATCGAGGAAGTTGTCGCGAAGAACTGGAAGAAGACCGCAGACGAGATTGTCTCTGCCATCTTCCAGGCGACTACCGAACATACGGCCGGCGCCGCACAGTTCGACGACCAAACCGTGGTCGTCCTCAAAGTAAGAGGTACGGACAGATCCATCCAGAAGAAATGACGAAACCCTTAAAACCTTCAGCATCTGGCCGTCCACCGGCGTTTGTTTATTCCGGAAAGAAGTTGCTTTGTGAAGCTGTGCCTGTCGCGCAACTTGCGAAACGATTTGGCACACCTCTCTACGTCTACTCCAGCTCCACCATCCGCGACCGATACCTGACTTTTGACGGGGCGTTCAAGGGTTCGCCTCATACCGTTTGTTATTCAGTGAAGGCCAACTCGAACCTGAGCATCCTGAAGCTGCTGGCAAGCATGGGGTCGGGGTTCGATATCGTGTCCGGCGGTGAGCTCGAGCGTGTACTTCGCGTGGACAAGAAAGCCGCGCATCGAGTGGTTTTCTCTGGGGTTGGAAAGACTCAGGAGGAAATCGACCTCGCACTCAAAACCGGCATCTTGATGTTCAACATCGAGAGTGAAGGAGAGGCGGAGTTGCTGGGCGCCCGCGCGTCCAAATTGAAAAAGCATGCCCGGGTCGCCTTGCGGGTCAATCCTGACGTTTTCGCGGAAACACACCCTTACATATCGACGGGGCTTCACAAGCACAAATTTGGAATCCCCATCGCAGACGCTCGCCAGATCTACCGCAAGTTGGCAAAAATGCGCTACCTGGATGTCGCCGGCATCAGTGTCCACATAGGATCGCAGATCACTTCCGTGGATCCCTTTAACGCAGCGATGGAGCGATTGGTCGAATTGGCGGTGAACCTCCGACGCGACGGTCACGATATTCGTTACATCGACTGCGGCGGCGGGCTTGGGATCCACTACCACGGAGAACATACGGACTTCGCACAGACGGCCCAGAGATATGCGCTCGCCGTGATCAAGCCGCTGTCGGGTCTCGGCATCCACCTGCTTCTGGAGCCAGGGCGAGCCATCATCGGTCCATGCGGAGCACTCATCACGCGTGTTCTGTATCGCAAGAGAAACGGTGACAAGAACTTTCTCGTGGTAGATGCGGGAATGAACGACCTGATTCGTCCATCTCTATATTCGGCGTACCATGAAATTGTTCCGGTAGAACTCAGCAGCAGAAAGCGTGAAACGGTAGATGTCGTCGGCCCTATCTGCGAAACCGGCGACTTCTTCGCACGTGATCGGGAACTGCCGGTAGTAGGGTCCGGTGATCTCGTCGCCCTTCTCGACGCCGGAGCTTATGGCATGTCGATCTCGTCCAACTACAACACACGCGGACGGGCGGCTGAAGTGATGGTAAGCGGCAAACAGACGAAACTCGTCCGGCGCAGAGAGACTTTTGACGATCAGGTACGGACCGAATCGGTGCGCTAAGGGAGTAGAACCACCTTCCCGAACATCTGACTATTCTGCAGATACCGATGTGCTTCCGCAGCCTCGGTCAGTGGGAATGTGCGGTCCACCACAGGTTTCAGCCTGCCTTCGAACACGTGTCCCAGTGCCTCGCGCAGGTCACCCATGGTTCCCATGAAAGAACCAAGGAAGGATAGTTGTTTCGCGAAGAGCACGCGGATGTCGAACTTGGCCTCCGGACCCGTGGTCGCGCCGCACGTCACAATCGTTCCGCCTGTTCGCAGAGACCTCATGCTCTCCTGCCAGGTGGCCTGGCCCACATGTTCGAACACGATATCAACACCACGCTTTTCGGTGATCCGCTTCACTTCGTCGGAAATCTTCTGCTTGTAGTGATCGATTGTGTAATCGGCCCCTAGTTCCCTTGCCCGTTCGAGCTTCTTATCGTCGCCCGCGGTGGCAATTACCTTTGCATGAAATAGTTTCGCTACCTGGATAGCCGCCGTCCCCACGCCTGAACTGCCTCCGAGCACGAGGACCCATTGCCCCTGTTTGATCTGCGCCCGCGCGACCAGCATGTGCCAGGCAGTGAGGAAGACAAGGGGCACGCTCGCCGCCTCCTCAAAGCTTAGAAAGTCCGGAATGGGAATGACCTCCACCTGAGGCACCGCCACAACTTCGCAGTTTCCGCCATCCACCAAATTCCCGCGAACCGCAAATTGCCGACAGAAGCTCTGCTGCCCGGAATTGCAGAACTCGCAGTGATTGCAGAAGACCATGGGCGTCAGGATGACGCGCTGTCCTTTTTGCACGCCGGTAACGTACTCTCCGAAGTCTTCCACCACCCCAGCCACATCGCTTCCGTTGATATGCGGCAGTTTCACGCCGGGAAGGCCTTTTCTCGTCCACAGATCCAGGTGATTCAATGCGCAGGCCTTCACCCGGACCAGCACATGATCCTTCCGCAATACTGGCTCCGGAACGTCCTCATACTTCAACACTTCCGGACCACCAAATTCATGAAAACGAATAGCTTTCATCAAAGCCTCACAGGAAACCCGCCAAGTTACCATATCGGGCGTTCGCCTTGCTCGTTCCATGGGACCGAGCCGCTATAATCAACTTGCCTTGAAACCCCTGCGGCTCATACCACTTCTGTTCTTTTTCTTCTATTGCGTGGCTGCGTCCGGCCAACCGGCGGTACAAACCGTTCTGATTTTGCCCTTCGAAAACCAGTCGAAAGCCCCCGGCTTGGAATGGATCGCGGAGGCGTTCCCGGAAGTCATTGGCGAAGGCATGAATTCGCGCGATATCTACGTTGTTCCTCGCCAGGACCGCGAATACGCTTTCGACCGCATGGGCGTGCCGTCCAGTACCCATCTCTCGCGCCAGACTCTCTATCGAATTTCCGAACAGATGGACGCCGACTTCGTCGTCCTTGGCGCTTATAACTACGACGGCCAAACCTTCACCGCATCCGCCCAGTTGCTGGATATGAAGAAGCTGTACCTCGGTCCGGAGTTGAAGGAGAGTGGTCCTCTGGTGAACATGGTCGAAATCCAGCGTTCCGTTAGCTGGCAACTGCTGAAGGCCTTGGGATCGAGGCACTTGCCGGCCAAAAACGTGTTCCTGGAAGAATCTGCTCCGGTGCGTCTCGACGCCTTCGAAAACTACATCCGGGGCATTATCGCCAACGGACGACAGGAACGAATCCAGCGCTTTCGCGAAGCTATTCGCGTCAATCCAAGCTTTACCCGCGCGGTGTTCCAGTTGGCCAAAACCTACTTTGACAATAAGGAATACGAATCAGCCGCCTCCTGGTTCTCTCGCATTCCCAGGACGCACGCTCTCGCCGGCGAATCCAGTTTTTATCTTGGACTCTCCGAGTTTTACAGCGGAAATTACGAGAAGTCAGAGAATGCGTTCAAGTTTTTGGAGAGCCGCTTCCCTCTTGCGGAGGTCAACAATAACCTTGGCGTGGTTATGGGCCGCCGTGGCAAGCGGAGCGAATTGGAATATCTTCGCAAAGCGGTTGAGGTTGACCCCAATGACCCTGATTATCACTTCAACATTGGCGTCGCTTATGCCCGCATTTTCGACGATAACAACGCCGTTCGCGAATTAAAGGAAGCCCTGCGACTGCGTCCATCCGATGCGGAAGCCAAGAGCCTGCTCGATTCTATTACTGGAAATCCGGGTACTTCCCTGGCTAACAGCTTCCGGCAGGCCAGTGCTCAGAAGTTGCCCCTGCAGCGAGTTAAACGCAATTACGACGAGACATCGTTCCGTTCGCTCGCCTTAGAAATCGAGCGCGCAGCGGAGGCGCGGCTTGTAAATACTGATCCGAAGCAACATGCTGCGTTCCACGTCGAGCGAGGACAGCAGTTCCTGACCCAAGGCTTCGATGACGATGCACGCAAGGCTTTTCAGGAAGCGATTGTGCTCGATCCCACTAGTAGCGAAGCGCACACCGGCATGGCACAGATATATGAATCGGAAGGCAAAACCGAGCAGGCGGTCGCCGAGGCCAATGCGGCGCTTCGTCTGCAACCTACAGCCGCCGCTTTCTTAGTGCTCGCCAGGGTGAATTTGAAGGACAATAAGCTCGACATCGCAAGCGAGCAAGTTACTCGAGCCTTGGCGCTTGATGCGAAGAGCAAGGAAGCACTTACGCTCAAACGCACCATAGACGAGAAACTCGCCGCTGCAAGGAACTAACCCTATGCCGCAGGCATTACGATGTGTGTTTGCCGTCGTGTTTTTGATGCTCTCCCATCTCTCTTGGGGAGATGTCCTCAAGATCACCATTGATGGGACCATCCACCCTATTGCCGCCGAGTTCGTCGGGCGTGCGGTCGATCAGGCAAAGAAAACGAATGCTGACGCTCTGCTCATCGAGTTACGCACTCCCGGTGGTCTGGAATCTTCCACACGGGTCATAGTCGAGAAGATCGTCGCATCTCCCGTCCCTGTCATCATCTATGTCTCTCCGAGTGGCAGTCGGGCAGCGTCAGCCGGATTCTTCATTCTCCAGGCTGCCGACATCGCCGCCATGGCCCCAGGTACGAACACCGGCGCTGCTCACCCTGTAACCATCGGCGGCGGGAAACTCGATGACGTCATGCAGGCGAAGATTACCAACGATTCCGCCGCTTTCATGCGCTCCATCGTGGCGAAGCGCGGACGAAACATCGCAGTTGCAGAAAGTGCCGTTCGGGAGTCCAAGAGTTTTACCGACCAGGAAGCCCTGAAGGAAAAGCTCATCGAGATCGTCTCGCCGAACGAGCGACAGCTCCTGGCCGACCTCAATGGGCGAAAGATTAAACGGTGGGATGGCACTGAAGCTGTACTGAAGACCACGGGCGCCGTCAACGACTTCAAGATGACCTTGAAGCAGGAGATCCTCACCTGGCTGATGGATCCCAATATCTCGTTCATCGTTCTTGCAATCGGGCTTCTGGCGCTCTACTTCGAGTTCAACAATCCCGGAGCGGTCGTACCCGGCGTCGTGGGATTTTTCTTTATCGTGCTCGCAGTGTTTGCACTGAATATCCTGCCCGTTCGTTACTCGGCATTCGCTCTCATCGTATTGGCATTTGTGTTTTTTGCATTGGAGGCTAAGTTCGTGAGCCATGGAGCGCTGACGATCGCTGGAATTGCTTCTCTGACCATCGGCGCCATGCTTCTGGTAGACGGCCCGATACCGCAGATGCGCGTGCAGCTCTGGACTGCATTAGCCGTGAGTGTTCCACTCGGCCTTATTACGGTATTTCTGATGGCACTCGCAATCCGCGCTTACAGGGGTAAGGTCACGACCGGAGTGGAAGGGTTGGTAGGAGAGATCGGTACAGCTCAAACGCCATTGGAACCGGAAGGCAAGGTTTTCGTCCACGGCGAGACCTGGAATGCAGTCTCCTCCTCTTCCGTGAAGGCGGGCGAGCAGGTACGGGTAAGGCGGGTCGCGGGGCTGAAAATTGAGGTGGAACCCGTGGCGGCCGCCGCTACTCAGCGATAACTTCTACGATTCCTAAACGATAGTTCTCATACTCACAGCACGCTGCGTGAGCTACAATCCGCCTCATTGCAGCATTACTAACGGAGCGCCACATGCCTTTCGGACTAGTTACGATTTCCGTCGCCATCGTCGTGCTGTACCTGCTGAGCTGCATCAAGATCCTTGCCGAGTACGAGCGCGGCGTTATTTTCAACCTGGGACGCCTCCAGGGAATGCCCAAGGGCCCCGGCATAGTCCTGGTGTTTGCACCGATCCAGCGCATGGTCCGCATTTCCCTTCGCCAGGAAGCGCTGGATGTTCCTCCGCAGGACATCATCACCCGTGACAACGTTACCCTGAAAGTGAATGCGGTGATCTTCTTCCGGGTGATCGATCCGAACCGCGCGGTGGTGGAAGTTTCTAATTACCTTTACCAGACCTCACAGTTTGCGCAGACGACTCTTCGTTCCGTGCTTGGCGAAGTGGAACTCGACGAATTGCTGGCGCACCGCGACAAGATCAACGTGAGGCTTCAGACGATTCTCGACGAACATACTGACCCGTGGGGCGTGAAGGTCACCCGGGTGGAAGTAAAACAGGTTGACCTACCGGAAACTATGCTCCGCGCCATGGCTCGCCAGGCCGAGGCCGAACGCGAGAAGCGTGCCAAGATCATCCATGCGGAAGGCGAATTCTCCGCGGCACAACGTTTGACCGACGCCGCACACCAGCTCGCCACCGAGCCAATGACCATCCAATTGCGCTATTTGCAGACGCTGACCGAGATTGGCGCTGAAAAGAACACAACCATCGTATTCCCGATACCGATCGATATTCTGCAGGGAATTCAATCCGTGCTGAAAAGCAAGGTCAATAAACCAGGGGCGCAAGAATGACAGATGGGAATGACACCGAGATCACACTCGGGACCGGACGTCTTCTCGGTTTGTTTTTCGGACTCGTAATCGTCTGTGCCATTTTCTTTGGACTCGGCTTCTCGATGGGGCGAAACTCTGTGAAGTCAACGCTCACGATGGAAGAAAACCCATCCGTGACAATGCCGGCTTCCGCCACCGCCGGCAATAAGTCCACAGCAGGTACACTTCCCCGTCCCGCGACTTCCCCGGATTGTCTCAGCCCGGGCGGTTGTGGGGAGAGCCAGACGGTCTCCGAAACCGCCGCCCCGAAACAAACCACGGCCGCAGTTGGTGAAACGTCTTCTCCGGAACTCAGCCAGACGCCGCTTGCGATCCCCGCCGGTTCTTACACCGTCCAGGTAGCTGCTGTCTCCAAACAGGAAGATGCCGACGCACTGGTCAGCGCGCTAAGAAAGAAATCGTACCCGGTGTTCATTGCATCAGGGCCGACTGACAAGCTCTTTCACGTGCAGATTGGACCTTTTTCGGACATAAAAGACGCGGAAGCGATGAAGACTAAGCTGACTGGAGACGGCTACAACCCGATCGTGAAGAGGTAGTTGTTACGGGCTAGACCGCGACTTTTTCTCGACGTTCTTGGTCGAATTGCGGTAGCAGAACAGAAAAGACTGTGCCGGAGTCGATACAGCCACTTCGGCTCCACACTTTTATTTTTCCGCCGTGCTTTTCGACGATGCCTCGGCTGATCCAAAGCCCTAGGCCGTTTCCACTGCTCCCTTTCGTGGTATAGAAAGGCTCGAAAAGCTTCAACCGGGATGCAGAGCTCATTCCTGAGCCGTTATCGCCGACGCTAACACGAATTCGACTTGCAGCCCCATTGCGTGACGGATCTTTACTCACGCGAATTCGCAAGATTCCCCGTGGGCGCATCGCATCCACGGCATTGAGCACCAGGTTCGCGAAGACCTGCCGCAGCTCTGATTCATACCCAAAGAGCAAGTCCTCGGTCTGGTACTCCCGCCTTATCTCGATGTCTTTTTCACAAAGGCGGTGCCGGTTGATCTCCAGCACATCGTCCAGCAACTTGCGCATGTGCACGTCTGAGGGTTTGCCTGTATCGCGATAGAAACCGAGAGTCTGCTTTGTGATTGCACTGGCTCGCCCTATTTCCTGCAGAAGTAACTTGGCGTACCTTTGTGCCGTTTCATTCAGGGTCGCATCCACTGTCAACAGGTACGCCAGGTTCGTGACCGCCTCCAACGGATTGTTGATCTCGTGGGCGATTGCCGCCGCCATTCTTCCAGTTGCCGCAAGTTTTTCGGAATCGATCAGGGCCTGCTGCATCCTTTTCCGATCGGAAATATCTCTGGCAATTTTCGATGCCCCGATGACCCGGCCGTTCAGGTCTTTCATCGGCGATACCGTCAACGAGACGTCCAGCAGCCGACCGCTCCTGTGCAGCCGCTTAGTCTCGTAGTGCTCGATATGCCTTCCGTTCCTCAATTGCTGGAGGATCTCCACTTCTTCGTCGTGGAGGAATTCGGGAATAAGCGCCAGGATTGACTTGCCGATGATTTCCTCTGGCTGCCAGCCAAACATCCGAGTGGCTGCCGGATTCCAGCTTCTCACGATTCCATTAAGGTCCTTGCTGATGATGGCGTCCTCGGAAGAGTCCACAATGGCCGCCAGTCGGAGCCGAATTTCGTCGCTCCGCTTCCGCTCGGTGATGTCTCGGGCAATCTTCGAGGCTCCGACAATCCTGCCGTCGGCCATCTTCAAAGGGGAAATCGTCAGCGAGAAATCACGGCGGGTTCCATCTTTCCGGATTCGAACCGTTTCATAGTGCTCAATGCGCTCACCGTTCCGCAGCTTACGGAGAATCTCGGCTTCCTCGTGGTGCAGTTCAGGAGGAATGATGGTTAGGATCGACCGGCCGATCATTTCGTCGGGTTCCCAACCGAACAGACGAGTTGCGGCGCGATTCCAGCTTCTCACGATGCCGTTAAGGTCCTTGCTGATGATCGCATCGTCGGAAGACTCCACGATCGCCGCCAGCCTTAGGCTTACTTCGTCCGCTCCGCTCAATTCAGGGAATCTGATTTCGTCTGGACTTTGTGCTTTTCCAGCCACTTCACCCACTCGAGAGACCCTCTCTATTGACGATATCCATGAATTGCCAAGAGGTGTATTTCCAGGAATATAGGGATGCCTATATTTTGCTTGCCAGTAAAATACGCGCTTTGGATGAAGATGCAGCTGAGCTGCCGGACGGTTGCTTCCCCCAACCTCTCACCCCACCCCTTGCGCCGAAACATAATAACCGATCCCTCGCCATATGATTACTGGAAGGATTCCGTCACATTGCCATTCCACTGCATAACATGGAAAATCTTAGCCATTGAGCTCACGTTCTAGCTGCGGAGAGGCATCTTCATGGCGCGCCTGAAAGTGGTGGCGCATCGAAAAACCGGCCACCTCGTCAAAGGGTACACAGAGTTACCCTGGGCCCTCGACCAGGTCGGAAACCCCGCCATTGTCGACTTTAAAGCGCCCACACAACTTAGCATCCATCCTGTCACGGCCGCCCGGGCAGTTGTCGTTTCGCTCGACTCACTCAAAGCCATCTTTTTCGTCAAGAACTTCGACGGCAATCCCTCCTATGCCGAAACGAAATTCTTTAATCCCGAACCGCAAATCGAGGGCCTTTGGGTCCACGTTACGTTTCAAGATGGCGAGGTCACCGAAGGTATCGTCCACAATGGCTTGAGCCTATTGAACGATTCTGGATTCCTGATGAAGCCTCCCGACCCACAAAGCAATAATCAGGCAGTCTATGTGCTCAAATCGGCCATATCCGCGTTCCGCGTTGTAGGCGTGCGGGCGAAATTCTGATTCCTATCCCCTGAACTTCCCTTTTTGTTCGGCTCTACTGTATAACCACTAGTTCCGTTTCAGGAGGGCTTCTTGAACCATCGCCGTTCATGGCTGGTCTTAATACTCATTCTCGTCCTGACCCTAACGGCATCGGCCCAATCTGTTCCTTCGGACCTCGATAGCTGGGTCGATCGTACGATGAAGACCTTCGCCGTGCCGGGTGTCGCAGTAGCCGTAGTCAAAGACGGCAAAGTACTGGTCGCGAAGGGGTACGGTGTGCGGGAGCTGGGAAAGCCCGCACGGGTTGACGAGCACACCCTCTTCGGCATCGCGTCCAACACCAAGGCTTTCACCAGCGCCGCTCTGGCCATGCTCGTAGACGAAGACAAGCTCGCCTGGAATGACCCCGTCACCCTGCATTTGCCATGGTTCGCGATCGACGATCCATACATCACCCACGAACTGACCGTCCGCGACACTCTTAGCCATCGCAGTGGCCTTGGGCTCGGTGCCGGCGACCTGATGTTCTTCCCGCCCTCAACGCTTAGCCGCGACGAGATCCTGCGTCACGCCCGTTACCTGAAACCAGCTTCCAGCCTGCGCAGCAAGTACGCCTACAACAACCTTATGTTTCTCGCTGCCGGGCAGATCATTCCCGTGATTGCAGGCAAAAGTTGGGATGAGTTCATCAAGGATCGTATCTTCCAGCCCCTTGGCATGACCGACTCCGTAACCGATACGAAATCGGCAATCACAAGTTCGAACCACGTTGTCGCCCATTCGAAAGTCGACGGCAAAATCACCCCGGTCGGCTGGCAAGGGATGGATAATGCCGGACCAGCTGGTTCTATCGCGTCGAGCGTCACCGATCTTTCCAAATGGGTGATGCTCCAACTGAACCGCGGCACCACTGCCGACGGTAAGAAATTGTTCAGCGAGAAACGCTCTGCTGAAATGTGGACGCCCACCACCATTGTGCCAATCAGCAAGCAGCCGAAGGTCTTAGCAGCCGCTACGCCGAACTTCATGAATTACGGCATGGGCTGGTTTCTTCGCGACTATCACGGACGCAAACTCGTCTATCACACCGGCGGCTTAGTCGGTCAGGTTTCGAAGGTCCTGCTCGTTCCCGAGGAAAACCTGGGCATAATCGTTCTCACTAATCAGGAACAAGGCGGCGCCTTCGAGAGCATCGTTTATCACCTGCTTGATCACTATCTCAATCTCCCGAAAACCGACTGGATCGCAGCGTTTCGTGAGGCCACTGACATCAAGGAAAAAGAGGCGGCAGAAACCGAGCAGAAAGCTCGCGAGGCACGTGCGGCCAAGTCGCGCCCCTCTTTGCCATTGGATCAGTATTCAGGCGATTACAAGGACGCATGGTACGGTCTCATCTCCATTCGTCCGCAGGAGTACGGACTTGTAATGAAGTTCGAGAACACACCCGGCATGATCGGCGACCTCGAACATTGGCAATATGATTCGTTCATTGTGAAGTGGCGCGATCGTACCATCCCGGATGCGTATCTCTGGTTCGCGCTGAAACACGATGGCAGCATCGAGAGCGCGAAGATGGCGCCGGTATCGCCCCTGGCAGACTTCAGTTTCGATTTCCAGGATCTGTTGCTAGTCCCGTTGCCGAAACTGAATGTGAGCATAACCATGGTTCCCAAATGAGCGACGATCCAGCTAGCACTTGAACCAATTACAATAGTTGGAACCACTTCTCGAGGATACCGATGACTGCCAGTAACGTTCGTGCCGAGATCGCTCGGACTCAAATTCCGCAGGTACCACTCACGATAGAGGGCTCGAGCGTCCTCCATCAGATGATGCGCTTCCGGTGGTCCGAATGGCGCAAGTTGTCGGCGTCCGAACGTCAGCAGATCACGGCCGAAGCCGCTCCTGTTTTTGAGGAACTCGAAAAGCAGCAGTCCGCCGTCTATTCAATGCTGGGTCACAAAGGCGATTTCCTCTTCTTGCATTTCCGAAATTCATTCGATGAACTGAACCAGGTTGAACTTCGGCTCGCTAAGCTTCGCCTGTGGGACTTCCTCGAATCCCAAACCTCATACGTCTCGATGGTCGAACTTGGACTTTACGACTCCAGCGTGAAGATCTATGAAGCCCTGCTGGCTCGTGGGGTCGAACCCAACACCGACGAGTGGACCAAGGAGATACAGGAGACCCTCAACCGTCAACGTGACGCCATGAGGCCGCGCCTCTACCCAGAAATCCCGCCTGCCAGATATCTCTGCTTTTATCCCATGGACCGGAAACGCGGTGAGGCGAAGAACTGGTACACCCTGCCTATCGAGGAACGCCAACGCCAGATGCACGAACATGGGATGGTCGGCCGACGGTATGCCGGAGAAGTCCGCCAGATCATTACTGGCTCTATCGGCTTCGACGACTGGGAGTGGGGCGTGGATCTTTTCGCGGATGACCCCCTCGTCTTTAAGAAGCTTATCTACGAGATGCGCTTTGACGAGGTCAGTGCCATTTACGCGGCGTTCGGCTCGTTCTTTGTGGGCGTACGCTGCCCGGCGAAGGATTTGTCCCGGATGCTGGATGGAGAACTTCCACCACGCCAGTAATCGCCGTTTACTCGTTTTTCGTAGTCTGACACCCTTCCGTTGTGATAAAAGAATCCCCTTTTACAGGGCCTTATACTCATGTCGATTCAGGTTGAACGCTCGGGCTTTGACCCCACGGTGGGGTTTCAATACTACCTCTACTTCAAGCCACACATGGAGCAAGAGGGCGCGGATGTGCGTCAGCGCATTCCCGTGGAAGTTGCTGTGTCTGTAAGTGAAAGCGGCGACCTGGCAGACTGCACCTTCGAATTACCCAAGACTCTCAGAAGCGATGCCGCGATTTCATTCTTACGTCGCCAGGAAGGTGTTAACTACGTCCCGCCTCATGTCTTCATTGACTTCCCCGGCCAAAGCGGAGATGCAGTCATCCGCGCCGCCGCTAACCTTGATCTGGACCTGGCGGGTCGGATCATGGGCATGGAATTACTCTGGTCGCCCCAGAGCGATTAGCTTCGTTCACTTGGTCACCTTTACGATCACCCTCTTCAGTCCCAATACCACGCGGGCCATTTTGTCGTAGTCGAGTTTGTCTGGGGTATCGTCCGCTTTGTGATTGTGCGGGTCGCGAAACGCAGCCGTGTCCGTCACCATGATGGCGGGCACCCCAATCTGCCAAAATGACCAATGATCCGACCACCCGACTCCTTCAATCCATCCCGGCAAAGAAGCGCCCTCGGAGGGGAAATGAGTTGTGAGTCGGAACTCCTCGATACAGTGTTGTAGCAACTCTCTCGATTTTGTGTCGCCGACAAAGGCAATGAAGTTACCCGTCTTCGGATACATCGATCCGATGGGCGCCGGGTATCTTTGGCTTCCCTCCTGGTCCGAGTAGTATCCGATCGTTTCGAGCGACATCATGCCGGCAATGGCAACATTTCGGCGTTGCAGTTGTCTGGCGAAAACCAGGCTTCCCATCTGCTCGCTTTGGAAATAAGGGGGCTCCTCGTTCGGAAAGAAAACGAACATGATCGACACACCCGGTGACTCGTTCTTCAGAATCCGACCCAACTCCAGCAGGGCTGCGACGCCGGAGGCATTGTCGTTCGCGCCCGGAGTCCCCACAGCGGAATCGTAGTGCGCTCCAACGATGAACGTCTTCCGCGGTGTAGATGTGCCTTCGAGGCTGCTATAGAGAATGCGAGCCTTCTTGCCGGATATGTCGTACGTTTCTTCCGAAATGCTATATCCCCGCGACTCCATGGTCTGTCGGATGTAATCGGCGGCTTGATTTAGTGCATCGTAGTGCTGCAGGTTTCGTTCGCCGATCGTCCCCGCCAAGGTCTCGACATGCGTCTTCAGATTGTCCCGAATGCGGCCCTGGTACGCGTCCAGCGGTTCCAAACGTCCGGAATACGATCTCCCAGGCATTCGAACTCCGATGCGTACCCAATGCACCAGGTACGCCAACCCGACGATCACCGCAACGATTATCAGGACCTTCGGGCGAAATAGCTTTCTGATCATCTGGATTTCCTGTGGCTTGATTTATACACCGCGCATCGATTGTCGATGAGCCAAAGGTACAACGGGGCAGGGTCCTTGGAATGTACTAAGGCGATTACTCACCCCCAAAACTTCTGGTTTGCTTCTACAATGAAAAAATCTTAGTCCTTTGAATCAGGGGCGTCGTATTCATGGATAAGTTCGTCATTCGCGGTGGCAATCCCCTTCTCGGTACAATCCGCATCAGCGGCGCAAAGAACGCGGCTCTGCCCGCCATGGCCGCTGCCTTACTCACGGACGAAACAGTCGTTTTAGAGAACATCCCGCAGGTCCGCGACATTGTTACCGAACGAAATCTGCTGGCCGCCATGGGCGCCCAGGTTGAACTTGGATATGGGCGTGCCCAGCACCGCACCACCATCAACTGCGGAACTGTGAAGTCCCCGGAAGCTTCCTACGAACTTGTTAAGACCATGCGCGCCTCTACCCTTGTCCTTGGCCCTCTTGTTGCCAAGTTCGGCAAAGCCCGGGTTTCTATGCCCGGAGGGTGCGCTATTGGCGCGCGTCCAATCGACTTGCACATCAAGGGGCTCGAGCGGCTCGGCGCGAACATCACCCAGGACCACGGTTACGTGGAAGCTTCCGGCAAACTCACCGGCGGACATATACTTTTCGACAAGATCACCGTGACGGGGACGGAAGACCTGCTTATGGCTGCGACCCTGGCCGACGGTGAAACGGTGATGGAAAACTGCGCGCGCGAGCCTGAGGTGGTTGATCTCGCCGAACTGTTGATCAAAATGGGCGCCAGGATCGAGGGGCACGGCACCTCGACCATCAAGATTCGCGGTGTATCGCGACTTGGCGGTGCCAGGCATCGCATCATACCGGACCGAATTGAGGCGGGCACCTTCATCATCGCCGGAGCCATCACTGGTGGCGATCTCAACGTTGCCGGATGTGACCCCAACCACATCTCTGCGCTTCTCAATAAACTCGAGGAAGCCGGCGTCAAACTACAGAGAACCCACGATTCTGTTCGCGTGATTGGCACTGGTGCTTCGTTCCAGTCGGCCGACGTGACCACCGAGGAACACCCCGGATTCGCTACCGATATGCAGGCTCAGTACATGGCTCTGATGACTCAGTCGGAAGGGACCTCCATCATCACTGAGAACATTTTCGAGAACCGCTTCATGCACGCGCAGGAACTCGTCCGCATGGGAGCGAACATCAAAATCGAAGGCCGGCGTGCGATCGTGCGTGGAAAGTCACCGCTGTCCGGATCCGCCGTCTTGGCCAGCGACCTGCGCGCCTCAGCCTCACTGGTATTGGCGGCGTTGGTAGCCGAGGGCGAGACCATCATTGACCGTGTCTATCACATCGATCGAGGTTACGAGCGCATTGAAGAAAAACTTCGTGGCGTTGGTGCCGAAATCAAACGCATGGGCGAGATGTTCCCAAAACGCGCAGCAGTGCCTGTCGCGCATTCCTGACCTCCAGTAACTGACCGAATTCAGTCCCGGTTTCAGGGCATCTCATGTCACTCGGATGGGGACCGACACGGTAAGCTCGGCCGCAATCTGCTAAGTTATTCCGTTTAGCACGGGTCCATACCATTAAGGAGCGCATCTCATGCGACACAAGTGGCTGTTGCCGCTTTCGTTGTTGTTTGCACTTTCTGCCTTTGCCCAGGAGCAAAAAGCTCCCCAAAAGCCGGGGGAATGGCCGCTGCCGAAGATCAATCACTTTGATCTCGACCTTGTGGACCGCAACCTCCAGCCCTGCGACGATTTCTATAAGTTCGTCTGTTCCAAGTGGATGGCGGCGAACCCTATACCCTCTGATCAGGCGTCATGGGGAACCAGTTTCTCTTCGAACCTTCAGCTCTATAACGAAACCATTCTGCGCAACACCCTGGAGAAAGCCGCCGCGACAACCAACCCTGATGCCGTCCATCAGAAGATCGGTGATTACTGGACGTCGTGCATGAACGAATCCGCCATCGATAAGAGCGGCGTTAAACCAATACAGCCCGAGCTCGACCGCATCGCCTCCATGAAAAGCAAGAAAGAGCTCCCGGTGATTATCGCCGAGTTTCACCGGCTCTATCCGTCTCCTTGGGTCGGAGGAAACACCCAGACATCAACCGCCATTTTCGGCTACGGTCCCAACGTGGATTACAACGACGCCAGCCTCGTCGTGGGTGGGTTCGATCAGGGCGGCATGGGAATGCCCGGACGTGAGTATTACCTCTCCGATGACGCGAAGATGGTCACGCTCCGGAACAAGTATCTCGCGCACGTTCAGAAGATGTTCGAACTCTCTGGCATAAAGCCCGAGCAGGCAAAATCCGATGCCGCTACCGTGCTCCGCATGGAAACCGCGATGGCAAAGGTCGCCATGGACATCGTCAAACGGCGCGATCCCGCCAATCTCAATAACGTAATGACGCTGGCGCAGGTCAAAGCTCTGGCACCGTCATTCGACTGGGCGGCTTACCTGAAAGCGGTCGGATCCCCCTCCCCCAAACATTACCTGGTTTCGTCGCCCGACTTCTTCCGCGGAATCGAACCTCTCTTCAAGAACGAGTCGCTCGATAACTGGAAGACCTATCTTCGGTGGTGGACGCTGAACAAGGCCTCGAACTATCTTTCCAAGCCTTTCGTCGATGAGCACTTCGACTTATATGGCAAGACTTTCTACGGCCTTGAGGAAAATCAGCCGCGCTGGCGTCGCTGCGTCGGTATGGTGGACCGCGACCTCGGCGAGGCCCTCGGCCAAGCCTATGTTGATGTCGCTTTCCCACCCGAAAGCAAGCGCCGGATGAAAGAAATGGTTCAGGCCATCGAAGAAGCGCTCGGCCAGAACATCGACGGGCTCGCGTGGATGTCACCTCAAACCAAGAAGGAAGCCCAGGCGAAACTCAAATCCATTTACGACAAGATCGGATACCCCGACAAGTGGCGTGACTACTCGCCGGTCAAAGTCGTACCGGACAACCTTGTTGCCAACGTGCATCAGGCGACCTCCTTCGAAATGACGCGGCAACTCAACAAAATCGGTAAGCCGGTGGATCGCGAGGAGTTCTCCATGACTCCGCCCACGATCAATGCCTACTTCGAGCCCCAGCAGAACACAATCAACTTCCCCGCCGGCATCCTTCAGCCTCCCTTCTTCGATCCCGAAAAGGGCGATCCCGAAAATTACGGCGCCATCGGTCTCGTCATCGGACACGAAATCACGCACGGCTTCGATGACCAGGGCCGGAAGTTCGACGCCAAAGGCAATCTCCGTGACTGGTGGACACCCGCCGATGCTAAAGGCTATGACGAGCGTGCCGCCTGTATCTCTGAGGCCTACACGCACGACGTTCCGGAACTCGGTGTGAAGACGAACGGTGCCCTTACTCTTGGTGAAGATTCCGCCGACCATGCAGGCCTTCGCATCGCGCTCGCCGCGCTTGAGAACACCTACAAGAAACGCGGCAAGTCACTCGACGAGAAGGATTCGGATGGCTACACGCCTCGCCAGAAGTTCTTTATGGGACATGCGTTCTCGTGGTGCGAAAACCAGCGCCCCGACTTCTCGCGTCTGGTGATCACCACCGACCCGCACTCTCTTTCGGAATACCGGGTTAATTACGTCGAAAAGCATTTCCCGGAATTCTGGAATGCTTTCGGATGTAAGCCCGGCCAGAAGATGGTCGCGGAAAAGGCCTGCCGTATCTGGTAAATAACAAAGGGCCGGTCTCCTCGACCGGCCCGCTCACTTTACACTCTGCTTACTTCCCTGAATGCTGCTCGTCCACGTACGCTTGGTTCATCCATTTCTGGAAAGCCTTTGTATTTTGCGGACGTCCCAGGAAGTCTCGCACAAGCTCATTCGCAGACTCTGATCCGCCAGGTTCAAGCACCAACTTACGGTAACGAGCCGGTGCTTCACCCAGCATCGGATTCTTCTGATTGAACCGCTCGAAGAAATCCTGGGCGATTACCAGGTCCCACAGGTACGTGTAATACGCTGACGAATACCCTGCCAGGTGACCAAACGAAGCGTACATGTGTGTATCGGGCATGGGCTCAAATGGCGTGTACTTCTCGGTGTCGCCGGTCGTGATCTTGTCCGGATCCACACTCTCAGGCTTCTGGCTGTACATGTCGTACGAAATCGCCGTGTAGCTGTCCTGCGAGCTCACCCAGAGCGCGCGTCCGAACGCCTGCGCTTTATTCAGTTTCTTGACCAACTCTGACGGAATCGGCTGGCCGGTCTTGTAGTGACGAGCAAACGACGACAACACAGCATCGCTGTGCATCCAGTTCTCGAGCATCATCGACGGAGCCTCCACAAAATCGGCCTCCATCGTCAGCCCTGAAACGCCGGCCCACGGCTGCTGTCCTGCAAGGATCCAGTGCATGAGGTGTCCAAACTCGTGGAAGAACGTTTCCACGTCGCCGAATTCCATGAGCCCCGGATCATCCGCAGTCGGTACCGGAAAGTTGCATACTAATGCCGCTTCCGACAACTGCTTCCCCTTGATTCCATCGCGTACGGGCACCATCTCAGCATGCGTAAATTTCCCCGCGCGCGGGTGCATATCGAGATAAAACCGGCCTATCTTCTTGCCCTTGTCATAAACGCCGTAGGTCTCGACTAGCGGATCCCACGACTGCACGTCCGCTTCTTTCTTGAACTGCAACTGGAACAGCTTCTGCGCGATACCAAGCACGCCGTCCTTCACCTGCTTATATGGGAAATACGGCCGCACCAGCGTGGAATCGAAGTCGTACTTCGAACGTCTTACCAGTTCGGAGTAATAACTGTTCTCGTACGTCTCCATGCTCTTGGAGTCCGGCGTTGTCTTGCGCTTCTCGGACAGCAGCATTTCGAACTCGCGACTTGCTATCGGCTCAGCCGATTCATGCACCTGTTTTATGAACTCATCGATGTGCTTGCCGGTCCTGATCATCTTGTCGGCAGCAAAATAGTCAGCCCACGTGGGATAGCCAAGCGTGTTCGCAATCTCGTGGCGTGTCCGGATCATCTCCATCAGAACTTCCTTGTTCTCCGGATACGCACGGGTCAGGTACGCCTGCGCCAGTCTCTTGCGTAATGCATCGCTCTTTGCAAACTTTTGAACGGGATTGAAGTCCGGATAATCGGTCGTGATCTTCACCTTTCCGCTGGCATCCGGTTTATGACGCGCGATGTAGTCCTGCGGCAGTCCTTCCAATTCCGCCGGATCAGCCATCACGAACTTCGTTCCCTCAGCGATATTCTTCGCGAACTTCGATTGCAGATCCGTCGACTTGTCGTTGAGGTCTTTGATTTTCTGGCGCGTCGCGTCGTCACGGTCCACACCTGCCAACCGGAACAGCAGCAACTGGCGGCTGACGTAATGTTTCGTTGTCGCGTCCGCTGTCTTGAGGTCGATCCCTTCCAGCGCCTTGTAGACCTCCTGATTCAGTGCCAGTGCGGTTAACGCGGCACTGGCCTTGCGAGTCATCTCAGACGCCTTCTCTCTGAAAGCCTTGTCTGGATGCACATGCTCCATCAGTCCAGCAAAGTAAGCCGCGAGATTAAGGTTTCTCACCGCCTCGTCGTACACCGCCAACGTATTCGAAACAGTCCGAGGACCTTTCACGCTGACCAACTTTTGCACTGAACCCTGCGCGGCGGCCAGATACCCGTCTTCAATCTTTTCAAATGCCGCGGCATCAGGCTTGGACGCCCAAAGCGGAGCCTGCGAGATGACTGCCCCTGAACTGCTTTTTGCTACAGTTTTGGATTGGGCGGCCAGTGCACTGAGCGGCACGACTGCCAGCGCAAGAATAAAAAGCCACTTATGTAGTTCCATACACTCTCCGAGAATCTGTTCCAGCTACGAGCTTAGCAACACCGGCATCGAGTCGGCGATTGCCGCGATGACCTGATAAATAAGAAAGGGGCACGAATCGCTTCGCGCCCCTGAGTACCTAATTCAAATTTAGCGATTCCCGCGGTCTCCGCCACGACCACCGCCACCGCCACGGCCACCGCGTCCGCCACGGCCCGGTCCACGACCATGTCCGTGACCGCCACCTCCGTGATGCCGGCGTCCGCCGCGATCTCCACCACGATCACTACGTTCGGGGCGACCGCCTCCCTCTGAACCGGCGCCGAGACCGACTGCCAACTGACCGTCTTCCTCTTCCTCGCCCTCGTGGCCGCCTTCAAAGGTCGTCGGCTCGGCAGCTGCCTCGCCGCCTTCCATTTTGGCGCGCTGTTCTTTCAGGATCGCCTTCCGCGACAACCGGATGCGGTTTCCGTCCATCGAAAGCACCTTCACCAGGATCTGGTCGCCTTCTTTCAGTTCGTCGCGAACGTCCTTGATCCGGTGCTCCGCAACTTCGCTGATGTGCAGCAATCCATCGGTGCCGGGCAGAATCTCGACGAACGCGCCGAAGTCCGCCAAACGAACCACCGTGCCAAGATAGGTCTTCCCGACTTCCGCCGTTGCCGTGATCTCGCCGATCATCTGCAACGCCTTCTTCGCCGCTTCCTGGTCAGCCGACGCGATGTTCACCTTGCCGGAATCTTCCACATCGATCTTCACTCCGGTCGCGTCGATGATTCCACGAATTACCTTCCCACCGGGTCCAATCAAATCCTTGATCTTGTCCGTAGGAATGTTCAACGTGTAGAACCGTGGCGCGTAATCCGACAGCGTCGTGCGCGGTTCCTGGATCATCTCGTTCATCTTCTCCAGGATGAACAACCGGCCGTCCTTCGCTTGCGCCAGAGCCTCGCGCATGATCGACGACGTAATACCGGTCACCTTGATATCCATCTGCAGTGCGGTGATACCGTCACGCGTGCCGGCCACCTTGAAGTCCATGTCGCCGTAATGATCTTCCGCGCCCGCGATGTCGGTCAGGATGGCGTACTTCTCGCCTTCCTTCACCAGACCCATCGCCACACCGGCTACGTGCGACTTCAACGGCACACCGGCATCGAAGAGTGACAACGACGCGCCGCAAACGCTCGCCATCGAACTCGATCCGTTCGACTCAAGAATGTCGCTCACCACGCGCATCGCATACGGCCAATCCGTTTCGTTCGGCAACACGGCCATAATCGACCGCTCCGCCAGAGCACCGTGACCGACTTCACGCCGTCCCGGTCCGCGCAGGAATGCAACTTCTCCCACCGAAAACGGCGGGAAGTTGTAGTGCAGCATGAAGCGCTTCTTGGCCTCACCTTCAAACTGCTCAACTCGCTGCATGTCGTCGCCCGTTCCAAGCGTCGTCGTGACCAACGCCTGGGTCTCGCCACGGGTAAAGATTGCCGAACCGTGTGCACGCGGCAGAACGCCGACTTCAATCCAGATCGGCCGGATCTGATTGAACGCGCGCCCGTCCGGACGCCGCTTCTGCTCGGTAACCTGCTCACGGAAGATACGCTCGCGCAGCGTCTCGTAGTAGCTCGCCAGTTTCGCCAGCGCTACCTCGTCGTCGGAAGCGATCTCTTCCTTCAACTTGGTCTTCAATTCCTTGATCCGCGTGTAGCTTTCGATTTTTGTGTACTTCTCTGTGTTGAGGGCGTCCGCCAGTTGCGTCCCGACTTTCGCCTTCAACTGGTCGTAATAGGCCTGGTCAAACTCCGGCGGGGTTACCTCACGCTTCGGCTTGCCGGCTTTCTCCCTCAGTTCTTCAATCGTCGCGCAGATTTTCTTGATCTCGCCGTGAGCGAACTCGATAGCCTCAACGATTGTCTCTTCGCTGACTTCGGTGGCGCCGGCCTCGATCATCACGATGCCGTCTTTCGTTCCGGCTACGACCAACCGGAGATCGCCATCGCGCCCCTCGTCGTAGGTCGGGTTGACGATGAATTGCCCGTCCTTGCGGCCAACGCGCACAGCGCCGATTGGGCCGAGGAACGGAATGTCAGACACATGAAGTGCGGCCGATGCCGCGTTCATGCCAATAACATCGGGATCGTTCTGGCTGTCCGCTGACTGCACCATTGCGATCACCTGCGTCTCGCTCTTGAATCCTTCCGCGAACAACGGACGGATCGGGCGATCGATCAAACGGCTGGTGAGAACTTCGCGCTCGCTGGGACGGCCTTCGCGCTTGATGAATCCACCGGGGATCCTTCCACCGGCATACGTGTACTCGCGATAATCAACAGTCAACGGGAAGAAATCGATTCCTTCCCTCGCTTCCAGGTTTGCGACCGCGGTCGCCAAAACGTAGTTGTCGCCACTCTTTGCCAACACAGAACCGTGTGCCTGTTTGGCAATTCTTCCTGTTTCAAATGTGATGGATTTACCACCGGAGAGTTCAACGGTGACTTCTTGCTTCATTTGTTTCCTTCCGCTCGGACGTGCATAGTTCCAGTTGAGGCGGGATGCACCAGAGAGCGCTGGCGTATAGATGTGCGAGGTTGCCCCCACCCAGAAGCCCACAACGGCGCCGGGTGGAGATTCTCAGTTCTTTGACAACGAAATGGATAGACAGACTCGCTGACTACCGACTCCGACTACTTGCGGATTCCCAGCTTTCCAATGACTTGCTTGTAACGCTCAGAATCATATTTCTTCAGGTAGTCGAGCAGGCGACGCCGCTTGCTCACCAGCATCAACAGGCCGCGCCGGGAGGCGTGGTCCTTCTTATGCGTCTTGAAGTGGTCGGTCAACTGTCCAATACGCTCGCTCAAGATCGCGATCTGCACTTCCGGGCTTCCGGTATCAGTCGCGTGCGTGCGATAGCTGTCAATAATTGTCTTCTTTTGCTCTCTGGCTAACACTGAACTAGATGCACTCCTGCTAATTTTCCAATCGTCTTGGTACGTTATTGAGACTAACACGCCGCCTCAGATTTGGTAAAGCTCTGTAACTTCAAGGCTTACGGCCCCTCCGATATAGGTTGCCCACTTCAATTCCCAGCTTACCCGACCCGTGCTCCTGCGCATCCAATATCTAGATTATCGCTATGCTTTGTACTCAGTGTGACACCAGGAACCCTGACTTCAACAGATTCTGCGGAAACTGCGGCGCCCGTCTCGTGAGCGAGAGGCCCGCCGTACCCGTCCGCGAGTCAAGCCACCTCGCGGAACCAACCACGCCCCCGCAAGCAGTCATAGTTCACGAGCCCACCGTGGAACGTGTGGTCGTTCGTGAACCCGAACCCGAGCACTACACGCCCATCTCCGGACCCTCTTTGCTCGGCCTGGGCGGCGACGACGATTCCTCTTCCGCAAGTTCTTACCTCTTGGATGACGACTTTGAAAACGAATCACGAGGTCGAGCTGGCTGGTACGTTTTTGGATTCGTTGCCCTCTCCATTCTGGCCGTATTTGGCTACTTCGAATGGCAAGCGATCAAAACTGGCAAAAATCCGATTCCGTGGCTCGGCAGCGGTTATTCAGGTCCATCAGCGGCTCAGGACCAGGTGCCCAAGGCCAGCCCGCCAGGGCCTCCTGTAACTCAGGCCAATGCCGAAGCGAATCCGGCAACGCCGTCGAACCCAACTACAAACTCGGATCAGTCACTGGTTGGAGACGAAACCCTTAAGGTTCCACCCTCGGCTTTGGATTCAACCCAGTCTGGCAGCGCTGCAAACGCTCCGACTCAGGAATCTCAGAAGAATCCCGTCACGCCAGCACAGAACGCGCAGCCCACTCCCGAAGCAAAGTCAGGAGAAACGCCTCCCGCAGTCGCTGCACCACCTGGCAAGGAGACTCCATCCCGCGCGGCACAAACGCCGCAGGCCACGGAAACAGATGTAAAAGAACCTGAAGCTGAAGCGAGGAAGAAACCTCGTTCCTCTGTGAAGCCGGTAAAGGCTGAACCTGCGCCCGATCCCAATACGAATCGGATGCTGATATCAGGCGAGCGGTACTTATATGGACGTGGTGTTCGCCGTGACTGCAATCAGGCACTCATCTATCTTCGGGCTGCCGCCGAACAAGATAACGCGCCCGCCATGTCTCGCCTCGGTGCCATGTATGCAAGTGGAAACTGCGTAACGCTCGATCGGCGTGCGGCATACAAGTGGTTTGCCAAAGCTCAGTTGTCTGAACCCAACAATCAGTGGCTCACCCGGAATCTCAACATGCTCTGGCGCGATATGACGCCCGAAGAGCGCAAGGCAATCACCCATTGAAGCGAGGCTGTACTGGATTGGTTCGCATCACCATCATTCGTGATACTCACCACAGCGTCTCGCTGAGTGTCATTTAAGAATACGAATGCAAGCAGCCGTCGCCACGTAGCGACCTGCTATCACCAGCGACTGCCCTGGCTTCGTGCCAGGGCGTTTTTCTCCACATTTCAGCACCTCACGTCCGTGCTGTTATATTGTCAGGCGTCTCGTCGAGGCACGCGTCTCTGGACCGCTCGGCGATTGCAACGTTCCACCACACAATTGCCTCCAACACCTGAGAAATACACCCTTAGATTTCAAAGGAGCACCAAGAATGGCTGGTTCTACCGCGGGACTTCGGACCCGGAATCTTCATAAGTTGAAGTCTCGCCAACGGGGCCACAAAACACCCATCGAGCAAGCCGGCCTGTTTCTGAAGAACTTCTTGCGGCATCCGCTCATGTTGGGGTCAGTCATTCCCAGTTCGCGCTATCTGATCGCTCGGGTGCTGGACCGCATCGATTGGAACCAGACCAACATAGTTGTCGAATACGGCCCCGGCGTCGGAACCTTCACGCGCCCCATCCTCGATCGGATGGCGCCTCAAGCCAAACTGCTGACCATTGAGTTGAACGAGGAGTTTGCTGAGCTTCTGCGCGCAGATATCTCAGACCATCGTTTGCACATCGCGCACGGTTCAGCCGTTGAAGTTCAGAAATGGATGCACTTTAACCGGCTCACGCAAGCCGATCTGATCCTCTCCGGCATTCCGTATACCGTTCTTCCTGCGGACGTGCGACAACGAATATTGACCGCTACACGCGACGCACTCACACCCAGCGGCAGCTTTGTCGTGTATCAGTACACGCGCGCCGTGCTTCCCGACCTGCAGCGCGTCTTCTCCCGCGTAGAAGAGGAATTTGAGCCCCTGAACATCCTGCCTGCCAGAGTCTTCCGCTGTTGGAAATAGCGGAACAGCTCACGCCAGGCGCTGCCGCACCTGCTCGAGTAAGTTGCGTAGGGTACGACTGAACTCCACCGGATATTCCGCCGGAGCCTCAAATCGGCGCACGTCTTCTGGAACCTGCTTGAGCTGCGTTCTCGCTCGGTCACGGATATCGCTGAGCGCCTCCGCGGCAACGGATGTGCGCTTGCCTGCATTCATCACCTGCCGCAGCAACGGCTCCCCGTCTTCCACTCGCTCTTCCGCGCAAGCGATCACGTCGCGAGTGAACTTCCCGGCCTCATCTCGGAACCGCCATACTTGCTTCGCCCCGGGATACGTCATCTTCTGATCGCTGAACTTTGCGTGATAATTCTTTGTCCCGTCCAGTTCCGTCTCAACCAGTTTGTAGATCCCGCCAAGGGCTGGCGCGTCATTCGAAACCACCATCGCCGTTCCTACGCCATATCCGTCAATCAGCGCACCACGCTGGTTCAACTCAAAGATCTTGAACTCATCCAGATCGCCGCTCGCCAGTATCTTCGTTTGCTTCAACCCCGCGGCGTCCAGTTTGGCTCGTACTTGTTTGGACAATAGCGCAAGGTCGCCGCTGTCGATGCGCACTCCTGAGGGCCTGAGTCCCGCTTCGATAATCTTGTCGATCGCCTTCAGCGTATCGTAAGTATCCACCAGCAATATAGATGCTTGCGGAAAAAGGCTCGTGTATTGCTTGAATGCTTTCTCCTCGTCTTCGAGCGCCATAACATACGAATGTGCAATCGTTCCGAAAGTCGGTATTCCAAACCGATATCCCGCCTCGGTATTCGATGTTCCGATACATCCGGCGATATAGCTCGCCCTGGCTGCCAGCACTCCAGCCTCCGGACCATGCGCCCGACGTGTGCCGAACTCAATCACGTCTTTCCCTTCCGCCGCTTGCACCACTCTCGACGCCTTGGTTGCGACCGTCGTCTGATACGTAATCGTCGCTAGCAGATAGGTTTCCAGTATCTGCGCTTCGATCAGCGGCGCCGTCACGCGCAAGAGCGGTTCCTGTCCAAAGATCACCGTGCCTTCCGGCACGGCCCACACATCGCCCGTGAATCGTAGCTCTCTCAGAAAACTGAAGAACTCGTCAGAGACATGCTCAAAGGCAGGATGCTTCCGCAGAAACTCAACGTCGATCGCCCCACAACAGACTGACTCAACCCACTGGAGTGCTTGCTCCAGTCCTGCCGCAACCAGATATCCGCGGTTCTTTGGCAGCTTTCTGACGAACAGCTCGAAAGTCGCTGTTGGGTTGAAGTTGTTCTCGTAGAAGGCTGCCGCCATCGTGAGCTCATACAAGTCGGTCAGCAGCATCGAAGACGTTCTATCGTTCACTCTCAATTGGATGCAACTCTCGTTGACACTCAAACACGTATGGCTCTATCGGCCCCGGTCGAATCCCGTACTTCTCGTCCAGAAACTCGCGCAGCTCGTCAGGTACAACCTCCGACAGTTCCTGCCAGGTGAGCACCTTGCATCGTAGCCGTAAGTCGGCGCTTCTCACGCACCGCATCACCGCGTACCACTGCTCGATCAAATCCGGGCGTCTCGCATCGCATAGAACGCAGAAAGACGTCTGCAGCGCATGCGCAGCCAGCACGTTGCGGATCAACTGGTACCCTTCATATTTTTTGCTGTCCTGCGGCAGGTCTCTACGGATGAACACGTCGCGGAAATCGCGATACTGCTCCACCACATCCTTTGCTTTCGATTGGAAGTCCGCTTCGGTCAATTTCGCTTCGACCAGCAAACCCGGCAATCTCAAATCCACTTCGGTCCTGTCGAAGCGTTCGCCTGTAAGCGGTACACGAGCTTTGAACCCAAACTCCGGCGACGCCGCCTCCTCAACGCCGAGCATCGACAACACTGCTGACGACTCACACACGCCGGGATAACAGAACACGTTCATCAATAGCGCGTCGGAACTGTTACACGAATCCAGCTCGCACCATCTTCGATCCGCCCGCGGCAGGCTGCTTTTCGCGCTCGTATGTACCTTGCGAAGACGCCTGGCCCACTGCGGGTTCGCACGAATCTGTCCGTAGCTGGCTTGGGCAAAATTACCGTGTACTTCGCCCGATTCTTCGTACACGACCACGGGCGCCGAACCGTAGCTTAGTTGTGAAGGCAGGCCATACTTCCGGCTGAAAGTGAGGTTTCTCTCTTGCAGTTCATGACGAAGAAGGTTGGCGTATGCGGCCGTCATTAAGCGGCGATAGGACGAGGAATAATCCGATATCTCAGAAATTGTAGCCCATGAGGCGTAATTGCGACCCGATCTTCAAGTGTGAAGACGATCAGTTCCGATTGCTCCAGGAAGCGGATCCACTGCTCGAAGCGTACTCCGTCGTAGAGTTCCGGATACTGCCTCGATGTCCCGGCAAAGAACCGGCGCATCTTCGCAACACTCACACCCTTACTGCCTCCAATCGCAATTTGTTGAAGGGCGGGTGCCTGTGTCTCCCATAAGATCGCGGACTCTTCTTCGAAGGCTTGCGCTACCGACAGAACGGTGAAGGGCTTTCCGGGAATGTGAAGGAAATGCATGCGCCGCTCTTCTTTGCGTTCCGCAATCTGCGCAACACCCAGCGCACACAACACCAGCAGGAAGAAAATAATGGCCGAAACTGTCAAGAAGAGGACGGGCATAATGCACCCCAGCAATACGCCAATATCACTACGTTACGCCACTTTCTCGCTACCAGCAACCGATATGCCGCGACTGGAATTCAGGGTTCCTGTTACGGCCTTCTTCACTTCTTCCGCCTTCCACTTGTGCACGATCTTGCGTGCCCCAAGTGTCATCAGGTACGGCTCCGCAAATGGATGGCGTGGTTTGTTCTCCAACACCAACAGGGGAACATGCCTTCCTTCCGACTTAGCTTTCCGGAGAACCGCTTCGCAATTCAACTCCGGTGGATGATCCGCCACCAACATCAAATCGAAGCTCTTCTTCTCCAGCAGATCTACGGTCTCGCTCGTGCTCCACGCTGTCGTGGTGTCGAATCCTTCGTCTTCGAGCAGGTGCTCCAAAGCGATAAGAGCCCGTTCGTCCGAATCGGCGATCAATACGTGCTTCTTGCCTAGATTCATAGGGACCCCTTTGCCGTTGGCTTAGGCATGACAATTTGACTTTGATGATGACTCTGACGAGAAAGGAGATTCGGTAGGTTGGAGCGCGTATATTCCCGAAGGGCACTGCGCCCTGATTCGTTCGCCCTCGAGGGAACGTACACGGGAATCCTCGACTGCCCCAAGCATAGCACCGTTCCACACTGGATCAAAGCACATCGACCTTCTTCGCGGAGTTCCTGACCGCTCAACTTCCGTTCTGCTACTTCGACGTGACATCAGCATCTAAAGCCCATGTCTCACCTGTTCGAACCACTGACGATTCGTGGCGTTACCCTACGCAACCGCATCATTGTCTCGCCCATGTGCCAGTACTCAAGCGAGGATGGTTTTGCTAACGACTGGCATTTCGTTCACCTGGGAAGCCGAGCCGTTGGCGGTGCTGGACTCATCCTCACCGAAGCCATCGCTGTTACGCCGGAAGGCCGTATCAGTCCAGAGGATCTGGGCATTTGGAAGGATGACCACATCCCTGCTCTCTCGCGCATTGTCCAATTCCTGAAGCAGCATGGATCTGTAGCTGGCGTTCAACTGGCGCATGCAGGCCGAAAGGCGAGCACCGCGGCGCCCTGGAAAGGCGGCAAGCCCGTTTCAGTGGAACAGGGCGGATGGTCGCCCATTTATGCCCCGAGTCCAGTCGCATTCTCGGACGGCTATCAGACTCCTCACGAGCTAACCGCAGCCGAGCTTGAGGAACTTACACGTGCCTTCGTCGCCGCCACCAGACGGGCGCTCTCAGCAGGGTTCGAGGTCATCGAACTTCATGCGGCCCACGGCTATCTCCTGCACGAGTTCCTTTCGCCCCTAACGAACAAGCGTACCGACCAATATGGCGGCTCCTTCGACAATCGCATTCGCCTGTTGTGTGAAATCGCTGCTGCTGTTCGCGCCGTATGCCCCGAAAAGATGCCGCTTCTCGTTCGAATCTCCGCGACTGATTACGCCGAGGGAGGATGGGACATCGAGCAATCGATTGAACTCGCGCGTCGGCTCAAGTCCATCGGCGTCGATCTTGTGGACTGCTCTTCGGGCGGTCTCATTCCTCACGTAAGGATCCCCACCGGCCCCGGATATCAAACGCAATTTGCGGAACGGATTCGTCGCGAAGCTGCCATCATGACCAATGCCGTTGGCTTGATCACGTCTCCTCATCAGGCGGATCACATTATCCGCAGCGGACAGGCGGACGCCGTCATGCTTGCTCGTGAATTTTTGCGGGATCCGTACTGGCCACTGCATGCGGCCCGGGTTCTGGGACAACCAATCCAGTGGCCGCCTCAATACGAGAGAGCTAGCAACTAGCTACGATGCGATCGCTGTAGCTTGCCCGAAGGCGCGCTCCACGGCCTTGATGACATCTTCCCGTGGACGCCCTTTGGGTAGCACGCCTGCGGCATTCTCTTCGAGGAAAGTCCTTTCCTTGTCCGTCAGTCGCTTCGATGTGCTCACCAGCACCGGAATCTTCGCCGTGGATTGATCAGCCTTCAGCGCCTTCAACACTTCCATTCCACCCATTTCTGGCATGATCAGATCCAGCACAATTCCGTCCGGCTTCACATCTCGCGCCAGTTGCAGCCCTTCCCTGCCGTTAGCGGCTTCCACGAAGGAATACGTGTTGCTGCCAACCATCGCCATCAGCGAGTACCGTGATACCTCATCATCATCCACCAGCAGCAATCGCTTCGCCGGACGCCCCAGCACCATCTTCCGTAGTCGGTCCAGTAGCCACGATCGATCAATTGGCTTCGTCGCAAAGTCGTCGGCGCCAAGCGAGAACGCCTTCGTGCGGTTGTCCACCACTGTCGCCACTATGACCGGGACCTTTGCCGTCAACGGACTCTGCCGTATCTCCTTCAAAAGCTCCCACGAGGTCTCTTCACCTATCAGTACATCGAGAACAATTGCCGACGGCGTCAGGTCCCGCAGTACGTTCCGCGCCTCCGCCAATGTTCTTGCTTGCACAACCTTGAATTCGGACCCCTGCAGGAACTTCTCGTACGTGTACAGCGTCTCAAAGTTATCTTCGATCACCAGCACCGAGTATTCGGGAGCCTCTGCCGTAACGGAGGCTCCGACCAGCGTGACCTCCCCGGGGCCCGCATACTGCCTCGGAATCGACAGATAAAACTTCGATCCACGGCCAGGCTCACTCTCTAACCAGATCCTGCCGCCCAGCAACTCCGCCAGCTTGCGTGACAGCGGTAGTCCCAATCCGCTCCCTTTAACCCTTCGCTGTGCTGGATTCTCGATCTGGCTCCACTCTTCGAAAATCTTTTCCTGATCTTCCGGCGAGATTCCGATGCCAGTATCCGAGACCGCGAATACAACGTTTTCGCCGTCCAGTTGCGCCGAAACATGTACCTCACCGTTCTCGGTAAACTTCAGCGCATTCGAAAGGAAGTTCCGTAAGATCTGCGAAACCTTTGTATCGTCTGTGTTAAGAGCCGGAACTCCGGGGGTATCGTCGAAAATCAACTCTACCGGCTTTGTGCCCAGCATCGGTCTGATGGCCCCGCGCAGCGCGCTGAAGATTGTGGGAACATCAAACTCCTGTGGGCGTACCGTGATCTTGCCTGCCTCAACTTTCGCAAGATCCAGCAGGTCGCTCACAAGCTCGATCAACTCCTCGGCCGAGCGCTTGATGTAATTGACCTGCTTCTCCTGCTCCGGCGAGAGATCGCCATCAATCCGGTCCAGCAGAATTCTTGACAGGCTGACGATCGAATTCAGCGGCGTACGCAGCTCATGGCTGATATTCGAAAAGAACCTGGTCTTGATGTCACTCGCCTTGCGCAGATACTCCGCTCGGTCATCAAGTTCTGCATACAGAGCCACCACGCCACGGTTCGTGTCTTCCAGTTCGCTGTTGAGTTGCGCCAGCTCGTTCTGGCGCTCTCGTAAAGTTTCCAGCGTCCGCAACAGTTCCTGGTTCTGCTGCTGTAATTCGTCGATGATTACATTGCCGCCGCCTCTCGAATCCGCGAGCGATGCAGCAATCTTGCCGATATCGAGTTTCGAGGACGTCCCCTCTGGTAATCGGCGCGTCACCGTCACGACCGTACCTTTGCCGGGCGCTGATTGCACCTCGAACCCTTCCATCAGACGCTTGGCTCCGATGAGCCCCAACCCCATCCCGGTACTCGACTGGTATCGCCCGCTCATGATCCGCTCGATATCGCGGATGCCCGGCCCTTTATCCTCCACCCTGACCGCCAGCATTGGCATCGGCGACTTCTGTAGAGAAAACTCGACCTGGCCGCCTTTCGCATACTCGAACGCGTTTCGTGCCAGCTCGGATACAGCCGTGGCAATCCTCGTCTGATCTTGCATATCGAACCCGAGCGATCCAGCGATCTGCCGCGCACGTTGCCTGGCGAGCACCACGTCTTGCTCGTTCGCCACGGCCACCGTCATGATCCTCTGTGAGCCCTTCATCCCTATGCCGCCTCTTGCCCCACGAAAACTGTCACGTCGTCGCGTTCCCGCCAGTAGTCCCGGTACAGCACCCCTGCCACGATCGCCGGATGCCGCTGCATAAGTCCCGGGTACTTCTCGATATGCCACGTGGCCAGACCGTCGGAGTTCATTACCAGCTTTGTACGGCTGTTCCAGGGGTACGAAAACTCCTGGATTCTCCTTACCTCGTGCCCAAGAATCCCGTTATGCGAAACCATGCTGCGGATCGTGGTTCCCTCGATGAGGGCGGCCGCGATATTGCCCACACCGCTGAACCGAATCTGCTGTGCCTCGCGATCTATTTGCGCTACTGCAACAGCGGCTCCCCGCGTTTTCCGCAAAGTCCCGTGTAGGCCTTCGATGCAGTCGGCCACAGTCTCCGCCCGATTCTTCCGGAACCAACCTGTGGCTTCGACGGCCGCTTCATGTGCGCTCGGGCCATGGCCCAATCCATCGACCAGGAGGATCCATTGTCGACTGCCACTCGAGAGTTGTGCCCAACCATCTCCGTTGACGATTTCACCATGCTTCGGACGAGATATCACACCGCACTCGAACTCTCCCTCGTTCTTGGTTGTCGATAACCGCGACACAATCGCCGTTCCCTTATGCGGTCGCGAATATATATCAAACAGCGACGACATCCGCCGAATCGCACCAAGCCCTGTACCCGACGTTCCCGATGTCGAAAAACCGTCCGACAAGCAAGTGCTCACGTCCTGCATGCCCGGTCCTTTGTCTATGCCGATCACCTCAATGCCATTCTCGAGTTCACGTAACAGCAGTTCGCCGCCCTTGCCATGCTTTATCAGGTTGGTAGCCGCTTCAGACGCAATCAAAGCGGCACGGCCGGCCTCCGTATCATTGAGCCCGGCATTGCTGGCCAGTTGCAACGCTCGTCGCCGGGCATGGCTGACCTCGGCTTCTTCCCGAACTGAAATTGAGATTTGATGATTTATCGGCACTACTTCCACCGGGTGATAACGACTTTAGTTCCTTCTCCGACTTTTGAGCTGATGTGGAACTCGCTCATCAGTCGCTTCGCTCCGCTAAGACCCAGTCCCAGACCAGAGCCGGTTGTATAACCGTCTTTCAAAGCAAGTTGAATATCCGGAATGCCGGGGCCCTGATCTTCAAAGCTTAGGCGTAGGCCTCGTCGGGTGCCCTCGTTTAACACTTCGATGCTGATAATTCCGCCGCCGCCGTAATCGACCGTGTTGCGCGCCAGTTCGCTCGCGGCCGTCACAATCTTCGTCTGGTCCACCAGGCTGAATCCCAGTTGCGATGCGTGCGCGCGCACCGTTTGCCGGATGATCAAAATGTCTCCGGAATTTCGTACTGGCAGTTTTTCAGGAACGACGGGTGTCACGTGATACCCTCACCCTGCTCGTCGTGGCAGTAGCTCGCAGCAATTCCATCCCTTTTTCGACATTCAGCGCCGTACGAACTCCGGGCATTGATAGTCCAAGTTCAACCAGAGTGATCGCCACCGCCGGACGCATTCCCACGACTACCGTCTCTGCATCCATGATTCGTGCCATTGCGGCGATGTTGCTGATCATCCTGCCGATGAATGAATCCACAATCTCCAGGCTGGAAATGTCGATAAGTACCCCGTGCGCGCCGGTCTCCGAAATTCGCGCCGTCAGGTCTTCCTGCAGAGCGAGCGCCAGCCGGTCATGCATGTCCACCTGGATCGAAACCAGCAGGTACTCTCCCATTTTTAAAATTGGTATTCGTTCCATGTCACCTTTTCGCTATGCGTTTCGAGTACTGATTTGCAGTCCGGTGCGCAACAACGCCACCGCAAACGCGTCGGCCAAGCTGGCTTTCGTCGTAACGTCGCCCAGGCCCACGCCAAGATGAACAATGGTTTGTGCTATCTGCGGACGGATACCGCTGATGATGCAGTCCGCGCCCATCAGCCTCGCCGCTGTCACCGTTTTGATCAGATGCTGGGCAACCAGAGTGTCCACTGTCGGGACACCGGTAATGTCGATGATCGCCACTCCCGACCCGGTCTCTACGATCTTTTCCAGCAGCGTTTCCATCACAACCTGCGTGCGTGCGCTATCAAGCGTCCCGATCAGCGGCAGTGCCAGGATGCCCTCCCACAACTTCACAACTGGGGTCGAAAGTTCCAGCATCTCCTGCTGCTGCATGCGGATAACTTCTTCCCGCGATTCCTGGTAAACCTCCGTCGTGAATAAGCCTAGTTCGTCCAGTCCTAGGTTGCTGCGCCAAGTCTCTTCCGCCAGATCAAGCGGCTTCGACGCAAGGTCTTTCCTTAATTGCTCAAACAGGGGCTGTTTGAATGAAAAGACGAATGTCGCGACCTGCGACGGCGTAAAGCCCTGCTGGACCCGTGTGCGGGTGACGTCGCGCAGAAACTCCTTGATCGGAGACCAGTGCGATTGGTGAAGGTCGCCGAGATCACCCTTCTGCGCCGCTTCCTGTAAAAGGCGAATAAACTGGGTACATTGCTCCCTAAACTCTTTCTCCCCAATCAGTTCTGAACGCCTGGTGGAAGACGGCATCTGTTGCATCCAACTGTTGAGAATTTCCGCTTCGTGCTGTCTCAAAACGTCGGCAATTCGACTCAAGACGGTACTCCTTGCGTGTTTGGTTGTGGGTTCGTGAAAAAAGAGATTGGTCCGACCGACTGACTGGGCCTGGTCCTGCGAGCAGTTTGGATTATAGCAACGAATTTTTGCCGATTCCAAACCGCTAACACAGCTGTTATTCTGTACCGGCGTTAGCTTAGATGCAAAAATCTCAGAATCCGAACACAATTCTCATCGTTGATGACAACGAAGTGCACCGGTACGCCCTTTCCCGGCTGCTTCAATCGCGGAATTATGGCGTCCTGATCGCCGCGAACGGTAGCCAGGCTTTGGAAGCGGTGAAGCAGTCCCCTTCCATGGTCCTGATGGATATACACCTTCCTGACACCACTGGCTACAAGGTACTGGAAGAGCTCCGTAGCCGTCCCGAAACTGCATCCCTGCCTGTCATTCTGATGAGCGCTACCGAACCTGCCCCTCAGGCACGCAACACCGCCGCCTCTCTTGGAGTTCAGTCTTTCCTGACCCTGCCCGTCAGCCCCGATGACCTTTGGATCGTCATCGAAGCCACCCTCCGCAGACAACAACGCCGGACCACTTAGTCCGGCGCCATTGCTTTCCCGACTTCTATCGACTTCTAGTCCGCCGAAACGTACTCCGGTTGCTGCCGTGACGTAGTGCTCTTCGATTTTCCAAAGCGTCTCCGGAAGAACCCTTGCAGGCGCTCCATGTAGATGTAAAACACCGGCGTAATGAACAGCGTCAGTAACTGGGACACCACCAGGCCGCCTACGACTGCCAGGCCCAGCGGACGCCTCGACTCCGCACCTGCGCCATATCCAAGGGCGATGGGCAGCGTACCCATCAGGGCTGCCATCGTGGTCATCATGATCGGACGGAAGCGAACCAGCGCGCCGTGATAGATAGCCTCTTCGGCAGGCTGCCCGGAACGCTGCGATTCGAGGGCGAAGTCGATCATCATGATGGCGTTCTTCTTCACGATACCGACCAGCATGATGATGCCCACGAACGAATACAAATTCAGGTCGACATTAAACAACTTGAGCGTAATAAGCGCGCCCATACCGGCCGCCGGAAGTCCCGAAAGAATCGTAATCGGGTGAATGAAGCTCTCGTACAGGATTCCCAGCACGATATAAATCACCGCAATCGCCATCACGAGTAGTAGGCCGAGCCCGCGGAACGAGGACTGGAACGCTTGCGCGGTACCCTGAAAACTCGTGGTGATCGTGTCCGGCAGAACTTCGGTTGCGACCTTATTCACCTGGTCCACTGCCTGACCCAGCGGTGTTCCGGGCTTCAGGTTGAATGACAACGTCACCGCGGGCAGTTGCCCTAGGTGGTTAATCGTCATGGGCCCCAGGCTCTTGGTGATCTTTGCCACCGTAGACACCGGGATCAACTGCCCCGTCGATCCTCCACCGCTGCCAGTATTGCCTTGGGCATTCGGCATCTGCAAGGAAGGATTGTTCGACGCCGGTACACTGCTGCGGATATACAGCATCGAAAGCGCAGTCGGATCCAGTTGGTACTCCGGCTGCAGTTCCATGATCACGCGATAAGCATTGTTCGGCGCGTATATCGTCGAAATCTGTCTCGAACCGTAAGCCGTATAAAGCGCGTCTTCTATCTGTTGCGCGGAAAGGCCCAGCGCCGCCGCCTTGTCCCGGTCGATATCAATATTCACCTGCGGGTTCTTCAACTGCAGGTCGCTTGTCACGTCCTGCAATCCCGGAATCTTCCTCAGCTCTTCTTCCAGCTTCGGAGCCGATTGATAGAGTTGATCCGTATCCGGCCCCTGCAACGTGAACTGATATTGGCTCTTGGTCATCTGACCACCGATACGGATCGGCGGAGGATTCTGCATGTAGACGTTGATGCCCGGTACTTTGGCAATCACCGGCCGCAGCCTTTGCATGATCTCGTCAACGTGCGGGCGTTCTTCACGCGGGATGAAGCGCATCACCATCATGCCCGAGTTGCTGGCCCCGCGGCCCGCGATCGTCATGAAGCTGTTGATGTACTTCCCTTCCGGTGAGTTCAGGACGGCCTTCGATACGTCTACCTGGTGCGCCGCCATGTCCTTGAACGAAATACCCTGCGGACCTTCTGTAGCCGCATAGATCTGTCCCTGGTCTTCGCTCGGCAGGAATCCCGTCGGCATGCTGCGGAACAACATAACCGTCACGACGATCAGCACCATCGACAGCACCATCGTTGCGAATCGATGACGCAGCACGAATTGCAGAGTATGGTCGTAGCCCTTCAGCAGGCCGTCGAAGAACCGTTCCAGGACCATGTACATCCGGCCGTGCTTGACTTCCTTGCTGTGACCGTTCCCCTTCAACAGACGGCTGCACATCATCGGCGTCAGGCTTAGAGATACGAAGCCGGAAACCAAAATCGCCGCCGCAATCGTTACTGCGAACTCATGCAGCAACCGCCCCACGATGCCACCCATGAACAGGAAGGGCAGGAACACCGCCGCCAGTGAGATCGTCATCGACACGATCGTGAATCCGATTTCGCGCGATCCTCTCAACGCCGCCTGCATCGGGCCTTCGCCCATTTCCATGTGGCGGACGATGTTCTCCAGCATCACGATTGCGTCGTCCACCACGAACCCCACCGACAACGTCAACGCCATCAATGACAAGTTGTCGAGCGAATACCCAAGCTGGTACATCACCGCGAATGTCGCGATGATCGAAAACGGCAGCGCAAGACTTGGAATAATCGTCGCCGACAGGTTCCTCAGGAAGAGGAAGATAACCAGGATCACCAGTACCAGAGACAGGTACAGCGTGAACTTCACATCCTCAACCGACTCGCGAATCGATTTCGAGCGGTCGTACATGATGTCCAGGCTCACCGCTGCCGGCATCTGCGACCTGAAACCCGGTAGCAGCTTCCGGATGTTGTCCACCACTTCCACCGTGTTCGTGCCCGGCTGCTTTTGTACCGCCAGCACCATCGCGCGGTTCAGGTTGTGGTCTTCTTTCGCAAACCACGTCGCTGTCTTGTCGTTTTCTACCGAATCGAAAACGTTCCCTAGCTGCTCCAGTCGGATCGGCTTGCCGTTGCGATAAGCAACAATCAGCGGACGGTACTGATCGGCACTCGTCAGCTGTCCATTAGCTTGCACGACATACGCCTGCTTCGATCCCCACAGTGTGCCGGTCGGAAGATTGACATTTCCCTTCTGCACCGCTGCCGATACTTCATCGATGCCCACTTGCGCGCTCGCCAGTTTCCGCGGATCCAGTTGCGCTCGCACCGCGTACTTTTGCGCGCCGTAGACGTTCACCTGCGCCACGCCGCTCACCATCGAAATGCGCTGGCCGATCAGGGTCTCCGCGTATTCATTCACGTCGGACAGCCGCATCGTCGGCGAACTTACCGCCATATATAGGATGGGCTGGTCCGCCGGGTTCACTTTCTGATACGACGGCGGTGCGGGCATATCGCGCGGAAGATCGCGTTGCGACTTCGCAATCATCGACTGCACGTCCTGTGCCGCCGCATCGATGTTGCGGTCCAGCGCGAACTGCAGCGTAATCGACGTGCTTCCCAACTGGCTCGTGGACGTCATCTGGTCCACGCCGGCAATCGTCGAGAACTGCTTTTCCAGTGGTGTTGCCACCGCCGATGCCATCGTCTCCGGACTTGCGCCCGGCAGGCTGGCGTTCACCTGGATCGTCGGAAAATCCACGTTCGGTAGGTCGCTCACCGGAAGCTGTTCGTACGCCAGGATGCCGAATACGAGAATCGCGATCATGACCAGCGTCGTCATGACCGGACGGCGAATAAATAGTTCCGCTATGTTCATGAACCGCTTCCTTGCGTCACCGCTGCCGGCTGTTCCGCAGCCGAGGTAGGCTTGTTGGACAGTTCGATCTTTGCCCCCGGAACCAGCCGGACTTGACCATCCGTCACAACTGTTTCACCCGGTTGAAGACCCGAATGCACAACCGAAACTTTGTCGTTGCCTCTGTCGATCGAAACGTTTCTCAATTCAACGCTCTTGTCGCTCTTTACTACAAAAACGTACTGGCCCTGCTGCCCATTCTGCAGCGCGGCCGTTGGCACCACCACAGCGTTCGGCTCGTTCGCCAATGTGAGCGACACATCTGAAAACGCACCCGGCCACAACCGACGGTCGCCATTCGCGAACTCGCCTTTCAGCCGGATCGTCCCTGTCGCGCTGTCAACCTCGTTATCGATGAACGTTAGCTTTCCGGTCGAAGGCTTCGGATCACCCGCGATCCTTGCTTCCACCGCAAGCTGCTTCTTCGCGTTGAATTGTTTGATCTGGTGCAGTTCGCTCTCAGGCACGGAGAACGTCACATACACCGGCTGGATCTTATTGATAACCACCAGCGCCGGTGTATCGTTCGCCTTCACCATGTTTCCTTCGTGGACGATCAGGTTCCCCGTGCGCCCATCGATCGGCGCGTAAATCTTCGTATACGTCAGCTGTACCTTGGCGTATTCCACGGCGGCCCTATCGGCCTCCACCGCCGCCGCAAAAGTCTCCTGCTGCGTTTGTTGCTGTTCGTACTGTTCGCGGGAAATCACGCCCGCCTTGAACAGCGCGTCGTACCTGGCTGCTTGGGCTTTCGCGTTCGCCAGCGATGCCAGGTCGCGGGCCAGTTGCCCTTCTGCCTTCTTCAGGTCCGCTTCAAGCGGGCGCCGGTCAAGTTCGAACAACAACTGTCCTTTCCTGACGTCATCGCCTTCTTTGAAATGCACGCCGGTTAACTGTCCGGTTACCTGAGTCCTTATCTGTACCGTCGAGAAGGGCTCCACCGTGCCGATCGCCGTCACTTGCAACGGCATGTTGCGTTGCTCCACGTTCGCTACCGTGACCGGCACCGCCGGACGCCCCTGTGGCGCCGCTTCTTTCTTCTGGCACCCCGCAAGTAGTCCAAGACTCAAACAAATCACTGCAAATAAGAAAAAGTGCCGGATGTTTCCGGCCTTATGAAGGGTTTTCATCGTGCTGCTGTCTCCGGGTATCTCGTGCGCTTAATGCCAGTCTTTTTGCTTTTGCTCCGTTGCATTCCACTCAGCCATATATCAACTAGATTGCGAACCACTTCGGAAGGTTCAAACTCTCGCAGGTGCCTACCGCCGAACAATTCCTGGATTTGGAAATGGTACGCAAACATCGCGATGAACGAACGCGCAGCCAATAGCGGATCCATGCTCCGGAACCGGCCAGCTCTCATCCGTTTGCTCATGTATTCGGCCACGATCTCGTGATACTCCACCGCATGCGTTTTGAAGAAACGATCTGAGAGTTCGTGCCGCTCCAGAACGCTGTAGAACAGAAGCCGCGTCAGCTGAACATTGCGGTTCAGGATCTCCCGCGCTACCAGCTCAAGAGTCTCTCGTTCGTCCAGTCCAGCGTTCAAGAGTTCACGCAGGCGTTCGATCTTCCCCCGCATGTCGATGATGCTTTGGATCACGGACCAGTAGAGATCCTCTTTGCTTTCAAAATGTCGGAAGATCAGTGCCTCGTTGATTCCGGCACCTTCGGCGAGCTCACGGGTGGTGGTTCCGGTGAAGCCTTTATCGGCAAACATCTCGCGTGCCACATCGATAATTTGCTGACGTCTGTCCTCTGCCGCAACCCTGATATGTGTCGTGGTGGCCATTGTAAGTAATCACTTACTATCCTCCCCTAGCACGCACATCCATGTCAATTGCGTGACGACCCAAAGGCTGTGATGAGCCGAGATTTTGCAGGGATGGAGATAAGCAAAAACGGCAGCCCTCTTTCGAGTAGCTGCCGTTGCAGATTGGATGGATGATTGAAGCGTTTGCTACTTTCGGAAGCGCCTCACCAGGCCCGTTCCGAGTGAGCCCAATCCGAGCATAGCTAGCAACGGAAGCGGAGAAGCCGTTTGCGGCAACGCACCGGCATTCTGGTCGCTCGACGTGCCGGCGTTCTGGCCGGCTGCGGTAGCGTTCTGGTCCGCCGTGCCTGTCTGGCCCGCATTCGTATCCACGCTACCCTGCGCACCCTGGCTGCCCACGCTGCCCTGCGCAGAGGCGCCGGTCTGATCGTTACCCGTCGACGCCGAACCGCTGGCTCCCGTCTGTGCCATGGACATGCCGGCGGCCAGCAACATCACCGCCATCAGATACAGCAATTTTTTCATCTAGGTACCTCCCACGCATTCGTTAGAAACGAATTCCGAGGTTAGACCGCTCTGTCCAGCGGCGGGTTTCCCTCGGATCTCACGAATCGTGAGCTGCGCGGATATATACCTGAGATCCCTTAAACGCTTACCGGTGACTTGATGTTGATCCCGATCTTCGGAGGCGCCAGCAACGTGTTGTGAATCAGGCACCTGTGAACGGAATCTTCAACTCCCGCCCGATGTTTCTCGTCCAATTCCACTGGAATGTCTACTTCAATCTTGAAATCGTCGAGCCGGGCCGGACCCTTCACCTTCTCTGCCGTGATCCGTACCTTCGTGCCTTCCGATGCCAACCCATGCTTCTTCAGATAGGCTGCCGCATAGAACGCCGCGCACGACCCTAAAGACGCCAACATCAATTCCGGAGGCGTCATTCCTTCGTCATAACCGCCGTTGTCCGCCGGTTGATCACTCACAATCACGTGCTGGCGGGCCTTGATCTCGAATTGCACTGCGCCAAGATGTTCAATCAAGACTTCCATTGCAAGACTCCCTTATGAATTCCCTTCGTCTGAATAAATGCATTCCTCTTAGATTCGTTACATTCACGTTAAGCAATCTTTCAAACCTTCGTCTGTGACGCACTACACCCCGTTTCGGGCTATTTTGCCCAGCATTTGCCCTTCCTCTCTGCTAATCTTTCCTCATGACCCGAGCTCCCAGCTTTTGTGGTGTCATCCTTGCCGCTGGCGACTCCACCCGCATGGGAAGCCCCAAGGCTCTCCTTCCCTGGCGCCGCGGGACATTTCTCAGCGGAACCATTCGCGCCCTGACCGGCTTCACCGATCTGGTCATCGTCGTCGCCGGATCGAATGCCGAGATCCTCCGTCCTGTTGCCGACGCGGAAGCCGCTTACCTCATCCCGAATCCGCAGCCCGAGCGCGGTCAGTTCAGTTCCCTCCAGGTCGGTCTTCAGGAGGTCTTAAACCGTGGCCGCGACGCCGCCATCATCACCCTCGTAGATCGGCCTCCCTGCGCCACCCAAACGGTGTCCCTGCTCCAGCAGGAGTTCCTTGCCCGTATCGCCCGCGATGTCTGGGCCGTCGTCCCCGAATACCAGGGCCAGCACGGTCATCCTTATGTCATCGGTCGCGAAATGATCGGCAAGTTTCTTGATGCCCCTGCGAGTGCGACCGCTCGCGATATCCAGCACGCCAACCAGGCTCACATTGATTACATTGCGGTGACAGATCCATTCGTCATCGCCAATGTCGACACCCCGGAGGACTACCAGCGCCTCCTGGCCAATACCCCGGAGACCTCTGTTTCACGATGACCCAGCCCGTTACTTCGCTTTCAGCCGCCGCCGAACAGTTCATTGAATCCATCATCCGCCAGCGCCCTCGCCTCGCTGTCTTCGACTGCGACGGCACTCTTTGGAAAGCCGACTCCGGCGAACGCTTCTTCTATTGGGAAATGGAACGCGGACTCGTTTCCCGCGATGTCGCCGACAAAATGCGCGAGCGCTACGAACTTTATCGGCGCGGAATTGTCAGCGAGGAACAGATGTGCGGTGAGATGGTCACCATGCACAAGGGCATCTCTTGCGACGCTATCCAGCGCACAGCCGATGAGTTCTTCTCAACCGTTATCGCCCCCGGCATCTTCCCCGAAATGAAGGTGCTCACGCATCTGCTCATCGAGAACGACTGCGAACTGTGGGCCATCTCATCCACCAACGACTGGGTCGTCACCGCCGGCGTGCGCGAATTTGGAATTCCGCCAGAGCGCGTGCTTGCCGCCTGCGTTCACAAGAACGACGGCCATGCCACGGACCGCCTCATTCGCATGCCCTCCGGCGAAGGCAAGGCCGTTGCCATCCGCGAAGTCATCCGTCGTACCCCGGATGCCGCCTTCGGAAACTCCCGCTGGGACCAGGCCATGCTCGAATTATCCAAGCATCCATACGCTATCAATCCCAATCCAGATCTCGAGCAAATCGCCCGGGAACGCAACTGGACCGTCTACAAGCCTGAGTAGCTGCGAATCGGCACAGACACCAAATGTCTGTGCCGCACGCACCCTGTGGCTTTGGTAAACATTCCTTTTATCTTTAGGGATCTGTGTTTCAATAATCCGCGGAGATCGCCATGTCCGACACCCTCGTCGCACCTATACCCAACGCTGACCACTCCGAAATCGGCGGAGTTCAAACTGACACCGTGCGGACCGGCAAAGCCCGCGTCCGCCGCGTCATCTACCCGGCAGGTTTCCGCTGGTCAAAGAACATGAAGCCCATTACCGGCACCGACGTTTGCATGCACGCCCACGTGGGTTTTCTTGCACAGGGTCGCATTCACATGGAGTTTTCCGACGGCTGCGTCACCGAATTCATCGCCCCTCAGGTCGTCGTCATTGAACCCGGACACGATGGCTGGGTCGTCGGCAACGAACCCGCGGTCCTCATCGAGTTCGATTTCGAGCGCGATACTGTAAAAACCATCGGCCTGCCCGAAAAGCATCAGCACAAATAGAATCTGATTGTGTGAGGACCCCACCCTGTAGCAAGAAATGCGGCGTAAGGATGGGGTGTCTCAAACATGGCAGCAAGAACTCAAGTGCTATGGTACGTAGTTACGTACACTCGTCAGGAACGTCCCGCCATCGTACGTGCCTCCATACCTCTCAATGACTGGGGTCGCTCTCGGTGCCGAAATCGCATACGTCACGATAGCCGTCCCGGTACCACCAGGCGGGATATTTCCAATCGCGATTGGAAAGTCCGTAGAGACATAATGCCAGTCACTGCCCAGCGTCCACTTCCAACCCGTATCCACGCCAAATTTCGCCAGCGTCAACTTCACGTTCTGGGCGGTGCCGGTCCCGGTGTTCTTGATGAAGATCCATTTTGTGAAACTCGTGCCGTAAGGGCCTTCAAACTGGACCAGCCACGATCTCGCAGTCAGTTGTACAGTCCCAGGTACTGGTGGGATTCGGTAGTAGTGCACTCGTGCTTCCATAGCGACGTACGTGTAGTCCCAAACACCCTCATCATCAGGCGTCCATGTATTGGTCGCAGGTAGATTCAATTCATAACCGCCTGTGTTATTCACCAGCACCGTGATCTGATTTGGGCGATCCGCATACAGCGGGACACCTAAAGGTGCAGGCGACACCGGATACTCTCCGCTCCGATACTCCACTGGCTCTGGCGGAAGCACCGCATTCGGGTCGCAAACGCCCATCTGGAAAGTTCCCGCACCCGTTGCATATCCCGTCGCAAAGTGTCCAACCAATTGACCATTCACGTACACGGCTGCCTTGTCATCAACGTTGACTCGCTCCAGCCAGAACTCCAGCCCAATCGCATCCGGCGGAACGATGAACCAGTGTTTCGTGATCCAGAATCCCGTCCAGAAATACGGATTGAAACCAAGGATTCCCTTGGGGATTTCTGGTGAGAACTGAGGATTGCTCAGGTTATTTGTGATTCCAATCGCATTCATGATTGGCGACGGCGGGAGATGGGGATTCGGGTCGACCAGCACCTGCGACCACGGTATGTCTTCCCCGGTCGTGCTGGCGCATGCCTGCCACCGGCTCTCGTTTCCGACCGTGCCTACGTTCATCCATTGCTCTTGCGATTGAAGTGTGACGGTGAAGAGAACAACTAGGAGAAAAGTAAGAACCCGAGGCCTCATATCTGCACCTCCGGTTTGCTGCTCATTTTGTAAAGATTGGTATTGCAGAAACACTAATGCCGGCTGGATGGAATGTCAGTGACCGCCGACGCTATTTGGTTCCTAGTTCCAATTAGGGAACCCGGATCGCCTTCCCCATCCGCCTTCTTATGTGGCGGATGGGGCCTTCCTCGACGATCTACTTCGGCATCGCCAGTTTTTGTCTCGGCACAGTCGTATTCGCTGCTGTCGAGTCCTGCGCTCCGGCGGACGCCGTTAATTCATTCTTGTGATACTTCGGCTCCACCACGTACCCACGAATATAGTCTTTCGCGATCGTGTTGATCACCACCTGTACCGGCTGCTCGCTGTCCGCGGAATAGAACATCGCCGGCTCGTAGATGTTCACGTGCTTTTTCTGCACCGTCCTGTCATCCACGATCAGTTCAAGATCCGCATACTGGCGCTTCACGTTTGCCTTCTTCAGCTTGATCCCAACCGATCCATGCTGCGTAAACTGCTTCGATTTATTGATCGAAAACTCGAAGTAGTTCTTCTCGCCCTTGCGCTGCAGGACAACCAGTTCGCCGTGTGTCCGCGCGATGGAATCGCCCAGTTCGGTTTTTGCAGCAGTCAGGTCTTGCCTGGTCGATTCAATCGCCTTTCCCTGTTCGTCCAGTTGCGACTGAACCTTCTTCCACCGCGGATCCTCCGCTGCCCGTCGCGCCACCTTCGAACGACGCGCCGTAGGCTTCGTCGCCGGACGCGCCTCTCGCACCGGTTCCGGCTTCGGGGCCGTCAAATCGTTCAGCTTCGCCGTCAGTTGTTCGATTTGCGCGTTGGTTGTTTTCAGCGATGCCGCCAGCGCCGTATTCTCATCCTGCGCTTTCCGTGCTACACCGCGTTCATGGACCGAATAGGCTCCGGCCCCGCCGACCGCCATTGCCACGGCCAGAACTGCCGCGGGAAATCTCAATTTTCTTCCGGATGTTACGTTTTGTTCCTGTTCTTCTCGGGGGAGAGGTTCCAACATCGATGTCCTCCAGACCTGGAATATCCAGAATGCCTGCACACTTGATTCCAAGTCACAGACAGACAGAAAACCCCAGAAAATCAGAGACTTACATCGATGTTGCCTGCTTGACGACGAAGTATCCTATGAAATCCTTGGTGGCACAGCGTAAAACAGACCTAGCCGTCCACCGTCGTCTGCTCCAGATTGGCGAGCGAAATCGATATACGAACAGGTAACGTCAGCTTGACCAACTCGGCTTGACCGCCGTTTGCCTCACTCCCACAGGGTGCGATGATCGATCGTCGCGAGTCTGCGAACTACCTTTATCTGTCACGGTTTGGGCGAGACCAACGTACTCAGTTTCTTCGTACTGACACGCGGGCGCATGATCAAGTCGAATTTTGTGTGCTAAGTCGTAACAGTACCCGCACCCCAGCCAAACAAGTGGCCAGAAGGCGACCGTCACGACGAACGCGCAGATGTGAAACGCCCAGTAGCCAGCGCACAGCAACGCTAGCATCCGAAAATAACGAAGATAGATGACGATTCCAATCGTGGCCCAGATAGCACAAAAGGTAGTCACGGCTGCTCCCTTGGTGGGCGGTGGAAGAACTCGTACATGCGCTCCAGGGCACCAAATAACCCCAGAACGATTGCGTCTCTAAATGAAACGATTACTGAACGCATTGCCACGCGACGTCCTCACACCCGTTAGTTCCAATTTGGGGCTTCAATCCGAGTAACAGGAGATGGCGTACCGTCGCACAGGCTAGGCGCTACGCACTCTGATTGCGCTTAACCTCGGATTTAGCATGAGTATCTACCGTTCTGGTTATGTTAACTGTGACGACAGACACTATCGCACGTGATAAGCCGTTTCTGGCGATCACCAACAAAAAGGCCGCCCGCAGGCGGCCCCTCTTCTTACTTTTCACTTTCTCAAAAGCTGACCTTCAGGATTCTTCCTCCTGTTCCCACCAGCCAGCCGACTCTGCCCTTACCAAAGTCGACCGCCCAGTACCCGGTTACGCCCTCCAACAGGTGCCACGTCGTGCCCTCATCCGGAGACCACGCCGCGCCATTCGGGCCCGTGATGAACACAGCTTCCGTTCCGCTCGCATTTCCGCTGCCCTCGGCCAATCCGCGCATGTTCATGTAGTCCAATCCGTAGATCGCTCCCGGAAATGGCGACGGCGTACCCAGCTTCCATGTCATGCCGCCATCGCTCGACCGCGCGAAGTTATTCGTGAATGCAGTCGGATCCGCCAGGTCTCCTCCGCCCAACACTCCGTTCCACGGATCCCGGAACGCAATGCTGAAGCCTCCCGATATCGGCGTCCCCTGCACGATCGGCGTCTCATACGCATTCCATGTATCTCCGCCGTCCCTCGTTGCCAGCACGCGGGCGTGTTCCGCTCCTCCCGTGATCACCCACGCATTGCGGCCTCCCTGCGTAGCCACGCACGTTCCGCTCGCAGCAAAGCCGGCTTCACCCGCCTGCGCCGGAGGCAGATTGTCTCCAATGTCCTGCCACGTCGTTCCATCCGTCGTCCGCAGCATCGGAAAACGTCCGGCAACGGAATCGCTGTACGCCAGGCCGCGCTGTGGCGTCCAGAATGCAAAGCAGTCATAGAACGCGTCAGCGATCGTATTCTCGAATTGCAGCGTCCACGTCTGACCGCCATCCACCGTTTTGTAGATCCGCGAATCCGCACCGCTCCCGGCCGACATCAGGTATGCCACCTTCGCCGAAACCCCTTCCACATCTCGGAACTGCAACGCTTCGGCTCCCGGCACCACGCCCGCTCGCCATGTATTGCCGCCATCGGTCGTCACGGCGAAACTTCCGCCCACACCGCTCACCCAAACCACATTCGGATTTACCACGCTCACAGCTTGTAGTCGATTAGTTGTGCCGCTTTGTTGAGGCGTTAACGTTGGTTGCAGAGCAAAGCTCAGCGTACTGGTGACAGCGAAAAGAAGGAGTACTGCGATTCGAAAGACTCTCATTCGGAACACCTCTTTGTGGCTGGGTTTCACAACGTAGGGCACGAAGTATAGGCGGTTCCCGCACCTCACGTCAAAACGATGAACTCCCCATCACAGACACCATCCGTGACAATCGGTAAACTCCTCACCCGGGAAGACCATGCCTACTCCCTGGATTACCCGCACCTTCAACTTTTCCACCCCAATCGATCTCTACCCCGGCGTTCTCGCGCGCTATCGAGGCACCCCCGCCCGCCTGGAAGACGCGGTCCACGCCCTCTCCCGTGACGCGTTGATCTTCAAGCCCGACGGCAAATGGTCCATCCAGGAAAACGCCGGACACCTTCTCGACGAAGAAGCGCTTTTCTCTACCCGGCTACAGGAATTTCTTCGTGGTTCCGACACCCTCACGCCCGCTCCCTATCTTCATCGGGAACTCACGCACAACAACAACAACGACATCCACCACATCCTCCGCGACTTCCGCCAAGCCCGCGAACTCCAGGTCTGCCGTCTCGAAAGCCTTTCACCGGATGACTTCGCTCGTACCGCCTACCACGCCCGACTCAATGTCCGCATGCGCCTGCTCGACCACCTAATCTTCATCGCCGAACACGACGACCACCACCTCGCCCGCATCTGGGAAATCCGTTGTCGCTAACCGGCAATCGCCTTCCACCTTCTAGCCGTATCCTCGTCTGCCGGAAACGACGACTCAATCCTTATCTCTTCCAGCGTCACGTCATGCGGCGCACCGAAGGTCGTCCACGTCGAAAAGAACTTCAAGTCCACGTCGCCCTTTCGAAACACAAATGTCAGCATCGGTGACGACGGCATCTCCAGTTCCCGTTTCCCCCACTGTTCCTTCACGTCCGGATACTTCATCACTTCCGCCAGCAACTGCTGCGAACCCTTGTCCGTCGGATCCCAGTCCACCTGCTGATGCAGTCTCTGGACCATGTCCGCCGCGACCTCCTCCCAGTTCGCGATAAACGGACGCAGCATCTCCTCGCTGAATATCTGTCGCACCACATTCGGATCCTTCGGCGCCCCTCCAATCAGAAATCCCAGCAGTTTCTTCGCGCCCTCGTTCACCTGCAGCAGGTTCCAGTGCCGATCCAGCACAATCGCCGGATACGGTTCCTGCTGCTTCAGAATGAAATCCACCGCCTGCCTTGCCAATTGCATCTCCGGCGCGGTTAATCCCGTTTCGCGATACATCGGCGCATACCCTGCCGCAAGGAACAACGCATTTCGCTCTCGCAGCGGGATAGCCAATGCGTCCGCCAATCGGATCAGCATCTCCCGGCTCGGCTGCGCTTTTCCCGCTTCCAGGTAGCTCAAGTGACGCGACGAAATCTCCGCCTCCAACGACAAATCCAGTTGGCTCATTCGCCTTGACGCGCGCCACTGTCGCAGCAGTTGGCCGAACCTGCTCGTAGGCGCACTTAGCGCCTCTTTCACCATTGGCATGCAACACCCACCACGTGAAACTGAACCATATTACCTGTCAGGTAATTGCGACGCGCGTCACGCCGCCCCTACGATCACGAAACATTTCCTTTCGGGGTGAACCACATGTCCGTCGACCGCCGCGAATTTATCCAGCTTTGCGCTGGCGCAACCGCACTCACACTCTTGTCGGGATGCAAAACGAAAACGCTCGCACCCAAACACTCGACTTCACCGCAACCTGTCACAAGCACCGAATTCACCGCACTCCGCCGCATGGCCGACACTCCTTTCGGACGCATCGCATATGTCGACCGCGGTTCCGGCGACGCCGCTCTCTTCCTCCACGGCTTCCCTCTCAACAGCTTCCAGTGGCGCGACGTCATCGCTCGCCTGACTTCTGATCGGCGCTGTATCGCCCCTGACTTCCTCGGCCTTGGCTACACCGAAGTCAAAGCCGGACAATCCGTCGGCCCGCTGGCGCAGGTTGCGATGATCATCCACCTGCTCGACTCGCTCTCCATCTCCTCCGTCGACCTCATCGCCAACGACAGCGGAGGCGCCGTCGCCCAACTAATCGCCACCCGTCACCCCAACCGCATCCGGACTATGTTGCTCACCAACTGCGACGTCGAGCCCGACAGCCCTCCCGCTGCCGTTCTTCCCGTCATCGATCTCGCCCGGCAAGGCAAATTTGCAGACGCATGGCTCGCCCCCTGGGTCGTCGACAAGAACCTCGCGCGTTCCCCCAAAGGACTCGGTGGCCTCACCTACACCCATCCCGACCGCCTCACCGACGCCACCATCGATTACTATCTGGCGCCGCTCGTCAGTTCGCCCCAGCGAAAGTCGCTCACCAATGCCTACGCCGTTGGCCTCTCACCCAACCCACTCGCCGGCATCGAATCCGACCTCAAGCGCTGCACCATTCCCACTCGCATCGTCTGGGGCACCGGCGATGACATTTTTTCTCAATCCAGCCCCGACTACTTGCACAAACTGCTACCCGCGTCTCGAGGAATCCGTCGCGTTGCTGGCGCCAAGCTATTCTTCCCCGAAGAGTTCCCGGACCTTATCGCCGACGAAGCCCGCCAGCTTTGGCGTTCATAACAAAAAAATGTTTGTTCGTGTCGATTTGAATCCGTCCCATTCGACATACAATCGAAAACCTTTTACAGGAGCGGACAACCATGAGGTTCATGATTATGGTGAAAGCCAACCAGCAGACCGAGGCCAATGCCATCCCGAGCGAGAAGCTCATTGCCGAAATGGCCAAGTACCACGAGGAACTCGCTAAAGCCGGTGTTTTGCTCGACGCCTCCGGTCTTCAACCCACCTCGCACGGATGGCGCGTGAAGTACTCCGGCGACAACCAGATCATCACCGACGGACCCTTCGCGGAAACGAAGGAACTCATTGCCGGGTACACCCTCATTCGCGTCAACTCGCGCGAGGAAGCTCTCCACTGGATCAACCGTTTTCCGAATCCGTCGATGGACGGCGGCGAAGCCCAAGTTGAAGTCCGCCAGTTGAAGGAACTCGAAGACTTTGGCCCAAGTGAGGCAATCAGGAAGTTCCAGGAACTCGAACTCGCGTCACAGAAATAACTGCACGGAGCAAGCGTATGAAGAAAGTCATCTCCCTCGACGGTACCGCCATCGCCTACGATGTCACCGGCAGCGGTCCCCCACTCATCCTCATCGACGGCGCTCTTTGCAGCCGCAACTTCGGTCCAATGCCGGAACTCGCCCAGCTTCTCGCTCCCTATTTCACCGTCTACACCTACGATCGCCGCGGACGTGGTGACAGCGGCGATACGCTGCCTTACTCCATCGAACGCGAGATCGAGGACATCCACGCCCTTATCCAGCAGGCCGGTGGCTCCGCATTCGTTTACGGCATCTCCTCCGGCGCGGCACTCGCACTTGAAGCTGCGAATCGTCTAGCTGGCATCACGAAAGTCGTAGCCTACGAAGCGCCATTCGTCGTCGATTCCACCTACCCGCCAATGGCCGAAGACTACCTGCCTCGGCTTATCACCATGGTCGCGGAAAACCGTCGCAGCGACGCTCTTAAGCACTTCATGCGGCGCGTCGGCATGCCTTCACTGATGCTCGCCTTCATGCAGTTCACCCCGGCTTGGCCAAAACTCAAGCGCGTCGCACACACGCTCGTCTACGACATCACCATCGTCGAACGCAATCAACGCGGACGCCCCCTCCGTCCCGCACAGTGGGAATTCGTCTCCGTTCCTGTGCTCGTAGCCGCCGGCGGGAAGAGTGCGGCATGGATGCAGAACGGCGCGCGCGCCCTCGCCGACGCGATTCCCACGGCGAAACACCTCACCGTGCCCGGACAGAATCACATGTTGAAAGCAAGTGCCATCCTCCCCGTTCTGAAGGAGTTCTTCTTATCCGCTTCATCCAAAGCAGCCGTCGCTCAGGGGGTTGCATAGCTCATCAACGGTGAAGCCTCACGGCGTCTCGTTTAGCATTCATTGATGAAGAGAATTTCTCTTGCCGTCGTCGTTTTTCTGTTTGTGCTTTCCACCTGCTTAGCCCAGGACTGGAGCAAGGCCAAAGAAGTCGCCGCTTACGCACAAGCCATCACCACACCGGATGGAATCTCGGAACATCGTACCGTTGCGATCGGTGGCATCCAGCAGGCAATTACCATCCGCGGCAATCACAAATCTAATCCCGTTCTGCTCTTCATCCATGGTGGCCCCGGATATCCCATCATGCCCGTCAGCTACACGTTTCAGCGGCCCTGGGAGGAATACTTCACCGTCGTGCAATGGGACCAGCGTGCTGCGGGAAAAACCTTCGGACTCAATAATCCTGACAAAGTCCTTCCCACGCTTACCACCGCCCGCTTTGTCGACGACGCCATCGAACTCATCCGCTATCTGCGAACGGAATTCCACCAGGACAAGATCTTCGTCCTCGGCCACTCTTGGGGCAGTATCATCGGACTCCAAATCGCGCAGAAGCACCCTGAATGGCTGCACGCTTACATCGGCGTCGGCCAGGCGATAGACGTTCGTAAAAACGAGCAACTCGGGTACGACGCACTACTCGCACACGCCCGGTCAATCGGTAATCACGAAGCCATCCGGGAACTCGAATCTCTCGCTCCGTTTGTCTCCCCCACTGGACCCCTCTCCTGGGAAAAGACTCAAACCGAGCGCAAGTGGATGAGCGAATTCGGCGGTTACACATGGAACCGCCCTAACGACCATTACTTCGACCTCATCCAGCTAAGCCCCGATTACACGGATAAGGACTTCGTTTCGTTCCAGCAAGGACTCGACAAGTCCGTCCAGAAACTCTGGCCTGAACTTACCGAAGTCGATTTCTCGAAGACCGCCTCGTTCCGCTGCCCGGTCATTCTCTTCCATGGTCGCCACGACCTCACTACATCTCACACGCTCGTCGAGCAGTGGTTCCCGCAAATCAAAGCTCCCAGCAAAAAGCTCGTCTGGTTCCCCAACTCAGCGCATATGGTGATGATGGAAGAACCCGGTCGGTTCTTTTACCACCTCGTGCGCGACGTGAGACCACTGGCACCGGAATCCCTGTCCGACTGAAGGAGTGGCAGAAACATTCCTGCCTTACTTGCACTCAATCGTCAGGAATAGTGCCTTCTGCCCTCCCCGATTAATTAGCCTGTGCACCATTCCGCCCGTCTGCCAGGCTGCATCCCCCGCCTTTGCGTCGAAGTCCTCGATCCTGCCTCCTATAACCGCACTGGCCACGAACTGGTCTGTCAGCGCAATCATCACGTGATCGCCGGTATGACCGTGCTCCGCCATTCCCGACTGTGGATCAATCTCCACCTTCGACAGCTTGATCGATGGCGTTTCAAACAAGGTGCCGGTCACGTACTTATCTTGATCGTTGAACGCGAACTTGCTCTCTCGGCACGGACTCGCATTCAAACCGCAACTTGCCCGTTCCGGGGCGATTCCGCGCACCACATCCACCTCTACCAGTCGCAACGGCCGACTCGCCTTATTCACCACCCGATGCGGCCAGCGCCCCTTGATCACCTGCACCTCGCTGTCCTTCATCGTGAACGGGATCGAGTTCACTGCGCCCGATAGTTCAAATTCGCTGTCCCCGATGGAGACAATCAGGAAATCGTGACTGTGCGGCGACACTGCGGTTGCTTCACCCGGTCCGAGTTCAATTCGATATACCCGCAACTGGGAATTGGCAATTAGCTCTCGCACGTGCGAATCGCGCGTCACAGTCGGCATCGGCGCAGGCCTTTTGGGCGACGTTGTGAACTTCGTCTGCGTATTCCCCAATACGGTGGACAGCACGATGGCAATCACGAACACAAACTTCATCGTTAGACTCCAGCGGCGCATTATCATCCAGAATTGCTGGCTGGAGCCCCGAAAATGTCATCCGTTCCAAATTCGTAAAACGACGCCCACTACTGCAGTCCGGTTTGCTAGATGGCGCACACCGGGAAACTTCCTCACATGACCAGTTAGTTCCCAACTCCGGAAAAAGCATGTCAAGTGGGTCGGCGGCCTCTTTTCGACGTAAGTTCCTGATTTAACGGAAAATATAAATCTGGAAAACGTGGCATGTTGCCCCCGCCCCAATTGCTATTCTGAATGTGTAGATGGTTTTCGTTCTTTGTCATTCTGAGTTCTGAGGCAAAGCCGAAGAACTCCTGTACTTGTTTTTTGGGGGTTGTCATTCTGAGGCAAAGCCGAAGAACCCCTGTAGTTTGGGTTTTGTCATTCTGAGCCTGACGCTGAAACAAGGAGAGCTTTTGCCGACGGCCGACAACCGAAAACTGTCGGCCAGATACAACAGATTGTGCTACTCGCAAGTGCTTTAGAATCAAATCTATAGCCTAACTAGCTGTAAAATCATCTACTTACAAGTCCTTTGTTTTCATAGTCCGACGTGCAAGTGGTTTGTTTTCTGATCAGGAGGGGGTAGGGGGTACCCCAGCGCTGCAACTCGGCCAAATACAACAGCTTGTGGTAGCGATTGATATGACAAATTTTGTGATTAAAAGATCTAAGTAGCTTTGTTTGCAACGCAAATTGAGAGATACTCCGGGGTATCTCGTTGATTCCATTAGAAGCACAGGGGGGGAGGGTGAACTCCAGGGAAGGCACTAAAGCAAATTTGGCTACAATTACCCGACTGTTCCCAGAGGAAACATGACTACTGCAATTAAAGATATCGAAGCCCCCGCCGCCCGACGCACGCTCCAGCCCGACGACTGTACCCTTATCGTCGTCGATATCCAGGAGAAGCTTCTTCCGCCCATTTTCAATAAAGAGCAACTGGTCCGGAACTCGCAACTCCTCATCAGGCTCGCCGGCATTCTTCAACTGCCGATTATCGCCACCACGCAATACTCGAAAGGCCTCGGCCAGACCGTTCCCGAGATCGCTTCTCTGCTCCATGGTGTTCCCGTCTACGACAAAGTCGAATTCTCCTGCTTCGGCAGCGACGCTTTCTGCGGCGAGATCAAGGCCGTTCCCGGAAATCGCAACACGTTGCTCGTCTGCGGCATGGAAGCCCATATCTGCGTAATGCAGACCGTCCTCGGCGCTCTCGACCGCGGATACATCGTCCACGTCCCTGCCGACGCGATTGGCTCCCGCGCCGAGTCGAATTGGAACATCGGCATCCGCCGCATGGAATCCGCTGGTGCCGTCATCTCTTCCACCGAAATGATGATGTACGAACTCATGCGCGCCTCTGGAACGCCCGTATTCAAGGAAATGCTCAAGCACCTGAAATAGAAAGGACCACAATGACCCTCTTGCAGATTGACTTCCCCCACCCGGGGCCATTTGGCAACGAACTCACGGCAGCATGCACCGGACTCGCTCAATCCATCGCCGCCGAGTCCGGGATGCTCTGGAAGATCTGGACTGAAAACAAGCAGGCAGGTGAAGCCGGCGGCATCTATCTCTTCACCGACGAAGCTTCTGCCCGGAAATATCTCGCGATGCACGAAGCCCGGCTGGCCGGCATGGGCATCAAGAACATTCGCGCAAAAGTTTTCGACGTAAACGAGACGCTTTCTCGGATGACCAACGCGCCGCTGTTCGCCGTCAAAACCGCGGCCCAGTAGACAAACAAAAACCCCATCCGCGTGCGGATGGGGTTATAGGTACAACCAGTTCAGTAAAGATCTTCGGCTTTGCCAGTTCCCGGCTCTTCCACGCCCATCACTTCGTTGTCGGGTTCCGGTTCCGCTTTCGATGCCCGTTTCACGCGAACAACGGTAATTTTCGAAAAACCTTCGTCAAAGGTCGGCGGACGAAGTTTTTGCGCCATGCGTTGCATCACGTCTTCCGGAACGATTCGCCCGCGACGCGTGTTTCGCTCAGCACAGACTTCAACGGGAACATCGAAGAACACTGCATGAACTTCGTATCCAAATTCCTGCGCCATCTTGATCCAGCCGCGCCGTTCGCGCGGCGACAAGTTGGTTGCATCCACGTAATTCCACGGCATGCGCGCGATCATTCTCGCCCGCAGCAAATAACGTAATGTCGAGAAAACCAGGTCTTGATAACGCTGCTCGGCGATGTCATCGAACAGCATCATGCGCAGTAAATCGCTCGAGAGCGGCGTAATTCCGCGACGCCGAAACCAGCTCGTCTTGCCCGATCCTGGCAAACCGATCGTGAGAACGACCGTTCCCTTCGGCTGACGCTTCTGTGCGTAAGTCGCCTGTGGAACTTGCGCGGGCGCGCGTTCCGGTTCCGCAGCCTCTTCGATTCCCGCTGCATCAACGCTTTCCGGCGATTCCGCTTCGACTTCCGGGTTCGCAGCCGCTCTCGCCGCGCTGGCAGCGCTCATCGGTTTCCGGCCTCGACCGCCGCGACGGCGTTTCTTGCCGGTCCGCTGCTGTGGCTGCGGCGCTGCGGTTTCGGGTTCTGCCTGCGGTTCGGCGGCGCTTCCGCCGTCATCATCTACCCTGTCTTCCGGATAAACTGGTTGCAGCGGCGCTTGTTGCTGCTCCTGCTTCTCTCCGGCTCTTGCGGGCTTTCTACGTCTTCTTCTCTTCATACCCTGCATCATGCGCTTGTAACACATTCCCTTCCGCTCGGGCAATCGCAGTTCGTACGAACGTTATATAAAGTTGCACATCATCGGTTCGCGTGACCCTCATCACGAAAATGTGTGGGCTGCGTTTTGCGGCCTCTGCGTGCCGGATGTTACGATTTCCTGTTTAAGGAGCGCATTCGTAAATTCCTGTACTGTTGCGCTTATATTGTGGAGGCGAAATGGCAATTAAAGTAGGCATCAATGGATTCGGACGCATCGGCCGCAACGTTCTGCGGGCATCTTTGAACGATCCGAACCTGGAATTTGTGGCGGTCAATGACCTTACCGACGCGAAAACCCTCGCGCACCTTTTGAAGTACGACTCGGTTCTCGGCAACCTGCACCAGAAAGTATCGGCTTCCGGCGACTCGATTGATGTCGAGGGCAAGAAGTTCAAGGTATTCGCCGAGAAAGACCCTGCCAAGATCGACTGGCAATCTGTCGGAGCGCAGGTCGTCATCGAGTCGACCGGCCGTTTCACCAACGCCGACGACGCCCGCAAGCACATCCGCGGAACCGTAAAGAAAGTCATCATTTCAGCCCCCGCGAAGAATGAAGATGTCACCATCGTCATGGGCGTGAACGAAGACAAGTACGATGCTTCGAAGCACAACGTAATCTCGAACGCCTCGTGCACCACAAACTGCCTTGCGCCAGTCGCGAAGGTCGTCAACGACAACTTCAAGATCGTTGCCGGCACAATGACCACGATCCACAGCTACACGAATGATCAGGTCATCCTCGACTTCCCGCACAAGGACCTGCGTCGCGCCCGCGCCGCTGCCCTGTCCATGATCCCGACCACGACCGGCGCCGCCAAGGCCATCTCGCTCGTAATCCCTGAACTGAAGGGCAAACTGCACGGCTTTGCCATGCGCGTCCCGACGCCGAACGTCTCCGTCGTTGACCTGGTGGTTTGGGTCGAGAAGGCGACGAGCGTCGAAGAAGTCAACGCCGCGTTGCAGAAGGCATCGCAGAGCGGTCCGCTCTCGAAGTACCTCGGCTACGAAACTCAGGAACTTGTCTCTTCTGACTACAAGGGCAACTCGTTCTCCTCGATCGTAGACGCTCCGATGACGCTGGTCGTCGGCGGCAACTGCGTGAAGGTCATCGCGTGGTACGACAACGAGTGGGGCTATTCCTGCCGTGTCCGCGATCTGATCGACTACATCGCAAAGAAGGGCCTGTAACTCCATTTTCTGAATACGCCACCCGCGATTTTTCGCGGGTGGTGTAATTCGGGAGGCATCCGATGCCAACGCCCGCTGCTACCACCACATCCAGACAAGGTTCTCCGATGAACAAGCTCTCGATTCGTGATCTTTCTTTGAACAATCACCGCATCTTTATGCGGGTTGACTTTAACGTTCCTCTCGATGAACACGGTCGGGTCACCGACGATACGCGAATTCGCGAGACGCTGCCGACCATCGAATATGCGCTCCGTCACGGTGCGCGTCTGATTCTTGCTTCCCACCTTGGACGTCCGAAGGGCAAGCCAAATCCGAAAATGAGCCTTCGACCGGTGGCGGAACGTCTTCGCATGCTGCTCGACTCGGCGCTGGGTCGCGGCGAAAACGTCGGCTTCTGTACCGATTGCGTCGGCGTTCAGGCGGAAGAAATGGCGGGCAAACTCGAGCGCGGGCAGACTCTCCTGCTGGAGAACCTGCGCTTCCACGCCGAGGAAGAAGCCAACGACGACAAATTCGCACAAGGACTTGCCGCGCTGGCGGATTTCTATGTCAATGACGCTTTCGGGTCTGCTCATCGCGCGCATGCTTCGACTGCGGGCATTACGAAGTACGTCCAGAAGTCGGCGGCTGGTTTGCTGATGGAGAAAGAACTCGAGTACATGGGCAAGGCCCTGCACGATCCCGCGAAGCCGTTCGTTGCGATCCTCGGCGGCGCAAAGGTCAGCGACAAGATCGAAGTCATTCAGAACCTGATGACCAAGGTCGACGCACTGATCATCGGGGGCGGCATGGCTTATACGTTCCTGAAGGCACAGGGCTACGACGTTGGAAAGTCGCTGCTCGAAGCCGACAAGGTCGACCTCGCGAAGCAATTGCTCGCCGAGGCTCAGCAGCGCAACGTGAGATTGCTCCTCCCTGTCGATCACATCGTGGCTTCGCAGGTGGCGCCAGACGCGGTCACACGGATCATCGGCGATGGCCAGCCCATTCCGGCCGATCAGATGGGACTCGATATCGGTCCGAAGACGATTGAGCAGTTTGCCGAGGAGATCAGCCGCGCCAAGACGATCGTCTGGAACGGTCCCATGGGCGTATTCGAGATGCCGCCGTTCGCAATGGGTACACGGAAAATCGCTCGCGCCGTTGCCGACAATGCTGGAGCAACATCGATTGTGGGAGGCGGAGACAGTGTGGCCGCCGTCAAGAGCGCGGGCGTTGCCGACCGGATCACACACATCTCAACCGGAGGCGGCGCGTCGTTGGAATTCCTGGAAGGCAAAACCCTTCCGGGTGTTGCGGCACTCACGGATAAGAAATAATTGCCGCCACGGATGGTGAGGTCGACGGTCCGTCATCTTCGCTTTCCGTGGCGTTGTTGCATTCATAGAAAACGAGGCACTCATGGCACGTAAGAAGGTCATTGCAGCGAACTGGAAAATGTACAAAACGCCCGAGCAGACCCGGGCATTCTTTTCTGATTTCTTACCTCTTGTAAAGGGACATACACGCGACGAAATCGTGGTGTGTCCGCCTTTCATTAACATCCAGGCTGCGCTTGATGCGGCCAAAGGATCGACAGTGGCTATTGGCGCGCAGAACATGTTCTGGGAGAAAGAAGGCGCTTACACTGGCGAGATTTCCGCCGAGATGATCAAGGCTTCCGGTTGTACTCACGTGATAATCGGCCACTCGGAGCGCCGCCAGTATTTCGGCGAGACCGATGACACGGTTAACAAAAAACTGAAGGTCGCCCTTAATGCTGGCCTGACGCCGATCGTGTGCGTCGGCGAAGTCCTGGAGGAGCGAGAGGCCGGGATCACCGATGACGTGCTACGCCGTCAATGCAACGTGGCATTCCGAGGTATGTCAGCCGAGCGAGCGGCGAAACTGGTGGTTGCGTACGAGCCGGTTTGGGCGATCGGAACGGGAAAAACGGCGACACCCGAGATCGCTGAGAAGGCTCATCTTACGATTCGCAGCGAAGCCGGCAAGGCATTTGGGGATGATTTCGCTGACAAACTGCGCATCCTGTACGGCGGCAGCGTGAAGCCGGACAATGCCAAGGCGCTGATGTCGGAAGAGGACATCGACGGCGCACTGGTCGGCGGAGCGTCGCTCGATCCGAAGAACTTCTCTGCCATTGTGAAGTACTAACATTTACCCAAAGTAAAAAGCCGCCCGGCACGGGCGGCTTCTTCATTTGAACTGAATCAATGCTCCGCGGCCCTGAGCTCCTCAACGATCTCACGGGCTGCGGCGCGAGCTTCATCGAACTGGTTGGGTTCAAATGAAATTGCGCCGACGCGCGCATGTCCTCCGCCGCCATAGCGCTCGCACACTTTGGCGAGGTTTACCATTTTCTCTACTGGGGTTTTGGTCCACGGATTGGAGCCGACCGAAACCTTCGTCCGGAAGCTGCTCCGGCTCAAGCCCACGCTGTACGTGCTTTGCGGATGCAAATAGTAAGGAACAAATTTGTTGTAGCCTTCCAGATCGTAACCTGTCACATCAAAGAAGATGGTTCCCTCTTTGCACTCGCTTTTCTCCCGGATGATATCGATGGATTTCTTATGGCGATCCATCAATGGCGGAACCAGTTCAGCAACGAAAGGCTCACGAATGATATCGACCAGCGAGCGCGAGGCCAGCAACGGAATCAGGCGCGGAATGAAGGCTGGATCCTGAGTCGATTCAATGACCATCGTCAACTTCATCGCAGGTTCTTTCATCTCGACGGCTGCTTTGGCGTCCTCGTAGAGAGCACCGTCGATGATGTCCGCCCACTGCACCACTTCGGCGACCGGTTTGGGATTAAACCCAAAGCGCTTTTCGGTAGTTTCGGCGATGAACTTCGTACACGAACGGTAGTCGGGATCGTAGAACTTTCTCGTACTGGGATTGCTTTCGTAATGGGCAGCGTCTTCAGGGGACAAAAAAGCGCTCTGGTGGTGATCGAACCACCAGGTGATTTTTGGCGACGTGCAGTACTTAAAATCGAGGATCGCGTTTTCATCTCCGCTGAATTGGCTTTCCTCAAAGAGTGCGCCCGCGCGGTGAACCAGCCCCGTATATCCGAACTCCACATCGTGACGAATGCGTTCGCGATAAAAGCGCGTGAATACGGCCGCCGAGCATGCACCATCGAAACACTTGTCGTGATATAAGACCCGAATTCTCAACCCTGCTCCCCTTGAGCCGCAAAATCAAAAGACAAAGCCAATTAGAATGGCGACCCACATGGCACCTTGTCAAGGCTGATGAAAACGAAAGGACGGCCGAACAGCCGTCCCTTGTAAGCAACCAGTGGGCTAAATCGCGTTTGCCTGTTTTTCCGCCAGATCGCCGATCACGGGCAATTTAAACATTTGACCCTGATATGCCTTGATCAGAAGGACGATCCAAACGATCAGAAACAGGATGTGGATTACCTGCATCACCATCCATCCAATCACCGGAATCATCATCAGCACGATATTTATGACGATCCAGGCAACGGCAAAGAACAGGCATTGAAACGAATGAAATCTCACGAACTTGTTGCGGTTGTACGGTGTGGTAACGAGGAAAATGATGGCCGGAATAATCGTGATGTATGCCAGCAGGCCAGCAACATTATCGGTGAGGCCACCCGTGGTAACGGTGCTGGCAGTTCCGCCCGGAGTGGCAGTTGCTCCGGCTATGGGCTGTCCGCACTTCTGACAGAAGGCGGAGCTATCGTCCATGGGATTACCGCAATTAACGCAAAAACGCGCCATCAGTATCCTCCAAGGTTGGAAAGTTTGGGACACGTTACCCCAAACTACGTCGCATTACAACGCTTGTGGTTGTGAAACTATTGCTGCTGACCTTCAGACCTGAAACGACGTTTCGGCGATGTGCCAAGATCCTGAGAGATACGGCGGAGAGTCGCGGACATGCTTTGAATGGCGGCGTCGGCTTTCGGAGCGGTTTCACCGTCACACTGCTGGACGGCATAGGAGAGTATCTGAAGGGCATTTCTGAGTTCGTGATTGAGTTGCTGGATAGCAGCGTTCTGTCGTTCAATGGAAACCAGCAGCAGATACACAATGACAGAGGTGATCGTGGTGCCGATCCCTATGGTGACGATCAAGGTCCATAACGGCGGCCTGGGATTTCCACCGAGAGTCCATCTGAACAACCAATCAACCAGGAATGCCAAAATCGCATAGAAAACTGCAAAGGCGACAGTACCCCACACGGGGTGCTGGCGAAGAGCCGCCGAGTTCAGCAGAACTTTCACAGTTGATTGGGATTCAGAATAGCCGGAGGGCGATGCGTTCCACAATCTGAGGGGCGTCAGAAAGTGTAAGAGGCATGGCCACGGCCATGCCTCTACTTACAGTTTTACTTAAAGTTTTTCGTAGAAGTCGCAGGCGGAGCAGGAAATAAACATCCCACCCGGAACACCACGCTCGGCGTCTTTGATCCGCTTTACAATGCGCGTCGGTTTGCCGCACTTGGGACAATCCGTGGACTTGGAGGTGTCCATGACCTTTTTGCGGTCAGCCGTTTTTGCGATCTTTGCCATATCTCTCTCCTGACAGAATCCTCCGTCGGCCGTCTTGCCACCGGATCAGAATTCCCTGAAATTGCGGGAGTAAATGAACTTGAGGACCGGTCGAACCGGTTAGGATTGCTCTACTCTCCGTATCGGTACGATTTTACACTATCGCGCTTTCAACTCATAAGATTTGAGGACACTGGAGGCGATGGCGCGGTTGATCTCGGCCGCGTTGATGCCACGCATATTGATCATGACAACTGAAACGATCTTCCTGGCAGGGATCACCAGCATGGCTGTGCTGGTACCCTGCTGAGAACCGGTGTGTCCGTAGGCGGGCAAACCGTCGAGGTCGCCGATTCCCCATCCGAGCCCGTAACGGGTTTCTTTGCCGTCGGAGGTCTTGAGCGAAGTCCACATCAGCCGCATGGTTTCGGGTTTAAGCAGCTCTTGGTCCAGCAGCTTCATGACAAAACGAACCATGTCTTCAGGGGTGGAAAGATACCCGCCTCCAGGGATCTTGTAGCTGCTGTCCATCGGGCCGTCATTCACGACTTTGCTGTCGATCTTCCAATACCCATGAGACCGGCCGGGAATGATGGTGTAAACGTCGTCAACAAAGGTGTGCGCCATGCCAGCGGGCTTGAGAATGTGCCGCCTCATGTATTCGGGATACGGCAGGCCGGTTACGCCTTCGATCACACAGCCAAGTACGGTGTAGCCATGGGTGGTGTAGAGATACTTCGTCCCCGGTTCGAAGGCGAGGGGATCGTTCTTGAACATGATCATGCCGTCGATGAGCGAGTAGTAATGCATGGTGCTCTCCGACTCCTTGCCCTCGTAAGCGCGAACGCCTCCGATGTGACCGAGTAACTGCCGGGTGGTAACGGTCCATTCCTTCTTAGGAAAATGCGAACAATACTCCTGGACAGGAGCATCGAGCTTTACTTTCCCTTGCTCGACAAGCTCAAGTACACCCACCGCCGTCAATGGCTTACAAAGGGAGCCTGTACGCATGAGGGTATCGGGCCGGAGAGGAATGCCGTTCTCGAGGTCGGCGGAGCCATAAGCTTTCTTCAGCACCACGTGTCCTTGCACGCCGATAGCCAGCGACAGACCTGGAATCTTCTGCGCACTCATAGCTTTGTTGACGATATCGTCGATCTGCCGGAGGACTTGGGGAGAAAGCTGCGCCGCAGCCGTACCGCAGAGCAGAAGGAGCAGCAGCCATAGAGCGCAAAGCTTTGGCGCACGGTGGATCATTGCCAATAATTCTATTCGCGTAACGTGTTCGTGCTTCGGAATTATGAGGCCCCTCACTGGGCAATGTCGGCGTAGGTCGCGTTAACCGCACGCAGGTAGTCGGCAGGGCTGAGGAGAATCTGGACGCCACGCATTCCCGCCGACACGGAGATGACGTCCTGCAGCTGGGCGGTGTGGTGGATGAAGACAGGATATGGTTTCTTGCAGGCCAGCGCGGTTACTCCGCCGCGGATGTAACCGGTGAGCGGCTGCACCTCCTTGAGCGGGACCATGTGCATCTTGCGGTCTCCGGTGGCTTCGGCGAGTGATTTGAGGTTTACCTCTTTATCAGCTGGAATCACGGCCATGCAGACGCCATTGACGTCTCCGCGAACCACGAGCGTCTTGAATACCTTTTCGTATGGAAGGCCGATCTTATCGGCAACGAGTTCTGCTTCTAGGTGATCAGGGTCGACTTCGTACTCGCGAAGCTCGTAGGAGATCCCAAGATTATCCAACTGCCGCGCTGCATTGGTCTTGGGCGACTTCTTAGCCATGTCATTAGGATACAAAAAAAAATGGCGCCGGCCTGAGCCGACGCCATCAAATCCGACGGGGTTATCCGACTTTGCGGTCGCGATCGCGCTTGGGAATGCTGGCACTCGGGCTGATACCGCAGGCGGAGCATCCAGAGGTGATCCGGCTACGGTCACGGCGGAGCCGGTCTTCAAAGCTGCCCCAGCGATGTCCAAGGCGCTCGCGGCTCACGACGCCGCCCCCGCTGGCGATGGGATCGTTGGCTACAGGGGGATTTTCTCGGGCAATGGTGGTGCGCATCGGCGTGACATCGGTTGCGCCGGTAGGAACGCTGGAAGTTGTCCGCGCCATGCCCGGGGTAGCGGTAGGCATTTCGCTCGTGGTCGGAGTAACGATCTTGTCTACCTCTTCTTCGCGGTGCATGACTTCTCCGTCGGACCAAGCCCGTGTGTAGCGGGTTTCGTAATCGTTCCAGCGATCGCGGTCGCTGACGATGTCCTCATCGTATTCGGGGAATGATTCGATCTCGGCCTTGCTGAGGTTCACGTAATAGTCATCGTCGTGCTCGCGAGAGGCTTCGAGGCGACCTGCGGGCACCAGAAACTTCTTGCTCGAGAGCCAGCCACCGGTATCGACGACTACGTAACGGATGTCGCCGGTGGTGTGGTCGAAAATTACATCATCGATCTCGCCGAGTTTCTCGTCGCCGCGGCCGTACAGGTCAGAATCGCGGATATCGTCTACATCTTTTTCGGAAAAACGAAAGTCCCTCAAAGTGCCGTAATGATTCATATCTTCTCCTCTGCTGTGGGAATCAAGCCAGTGCCTATGGATGCTTATTCCCGGCACGGAGTGGTGCGACGACGCAGTGGAAAGCAGAGACGAAAAAGCCGGACACTGATGTGCCCGGCCCGGTGAGTTTCAGCAGCTTGGTTAACGGCGGGATCTAGCCCGCTTCTTCATGGGTTTCTTTGCTGGAGCGGGTTCTTTCTTCGGTTCCGGAACTGTGATGCTCTTTCCGTACATCGATCCATAAAGCAGGTACTGGTGTACGGAATCTTTTGGATAGGTCATCCGAATGGCTACAACCCGTCCCTTTGTAGTGGTGGCGGTAAGTTCGGGATAGAGTCCCGCCCAGTATGACGGCACGTTCAGCGACGCGTAACGCTTAACGACCTGGTCGCGAAGGTTGGGGTCGAATTTCACGCCATATTTGTCGACCAGAGCCTTAATGCCGTCGTAGTCACCTTCGCCCTTAATGCGCATGATTTCGGCCAGCAGCTCACCGACGCCTTGGCGCATCTTCTGGTAGTCGGTGACCATGATGTATGTCTTGCCGTTGCGATCGAACATCTTGACCGCGCCGGTCTTGTCCATCAGGTAGTTGGCAATTAGCGCGCGGTTACGCTGGTGGTCTTCTTCGATCGTGGTGCCCTTGGGAATTCGGCGCAGTTGCGTGAGCACCACGAGAACAGCAGAGTCGTACTGGGCTTTGGCGACTTCTTCCTGGTTGGTCACGAGGCCCAGCTCTTTCAATTTCGGGTCCCAAACGTTCCAGAGGGACATCAGGTCCGCCCGAGCCTCTTCCATCGTGGAGTAATACTCCTTCAGGAGGGCCTCGGAACCGCTCTTCAGCTTCGGATTCAGCTTGCCCGATCCATGGCCGATCACTTCATGCATAGCCGTATGCAGTTCGTCAGCTTCCTGACCGTACTTAATGTCGCGTTGAATGATCTCGTCGTTGGCGCCGAACTCACGAATGGCCTTGTGCCCGCCTGCGGCTTCAAAGGCGCGGCTGCTGGCGGTGAACAGGAAGTTCTTGGTGCCGAATGCCTCCCGCAGTTCGTTCTCGTTGGGCAGGTTCAGGCCGATGGTGTTCACGTGAAAGTCGCCGCTTTCAATCACGGTTTCAACGGCTTTCACGCTTGGTGGCGAGAACTTCGTCTTCTTGTACTTGTCGTCCCAAGGCGCCTTGGATTCGAAATACTCGGCGTTGTGGGCAAGTTTCACCATGGTGTCCGTGAGTGGCTTGTCGGTAATGCTGACGAAAGCCTGCGAGCTGCCTTTCTGCCCGCGAGCGTCGCGGTATACCTCGACGAATCCGTTCGTGAAATCGACGGTGGCATCGTTCTTCACCCACAGCTCCCCGAACTTCAGCCAATCACTAAATTCGCCGGTCTGGTAATAGTGGATGAGCGAGCCGATCACTTCCGCCTGCTGAGGCTCGGCTACCGTTTGGGCTTTCTTCAGGAACTCGATCGTCTGCTTCAGGAAGAGCGCGTACTTGCCCGCAGGGATGGATCCGTCGTCGGTACCTGCACGCCAGACTTCCTCGCGCAACTGGCCATCCGGACCCTTCACGACGGTGGAGTTGAGCGGGTATTTCTCCTTGAAGTTGTTCAGCTCGGCCAGAGTAACTCCCGAGCCATAGAACGTATTGGAGCTGGCCTGGATGATGTCCTTGCCGCCCTCGGGGCTCTTGGCTGTGATCATCGGTTCGAAGTTCGGATCAAATAGAGAAGCTCGCAGCGACTCGAGTTCTTTCGTCACGGCGTCCGGCGATTCAAGCGGCGCCAGGTCGGCGTAACCGGAGGCGAACGCTCCGTTCTTCTGTGCCTGAAGCGCTGCTGATTCCAGTTCTTCCGGTGTGAAGTCCGGCAGGAACTTCTGCGCGGTGGTCTCGTTGTGCTTCCCGCGGTTCGCCCAGAAGAGCTTCGCAAATTCGGTGATCTTGCCCATTAGTTTGGGCTCGATGCCATCCGAGTGCGAAACGATTTCCTCGAGCAGCCTCTTCTGACGAATGCCATACGCCGATAGCTGATCGTAGATGATGGGATCAATCGCAATTGCCGCCTGGGTGAGCCAGTACGCCAATTCTTTCTGTTTCGGCGTGAGCGACCGGAAACTCTCAGCGTGAAGCTGTACAAACCCTGTGGTTCCGACGCGCTCGACCAACTCTCCCGGAGGTACCACTTTTGTTGGGGCTTTCTTCGGGTTCTTACACCAGCCAAAAACTGTCACGAGAAGCATCAGAGCTATGACTGCGCCGCTGCGCATTTTCATCCTTTTCCTCCACTCCAATTAAAACGCTGGGGGCCAAACTCGATAATGGTAAACGACGAAGCAGAAACATGGCGACTTTGTCCGTGCCCGGATGTATCCCCGAAGCGATTACGGTTGACATGCGAATCGAGTGTGAATAATGTTCCCCGCCTATGTGGGGTTCACTGCGCAACCTGTTCGTCTTGTTGTTCCTGTTGACTCTTGTCCCGACGGTATCCCCGGCGCAAACGAGCGAAGGCTCGGTAACGCCTCCTGAGATCAAAGTAACGATCCTCGGTTCCGGCGCGGGTCCGCCCGTGCGGCTCGATCGATATGGCCCGAGCATTCTGGTGGAAGCAGGTTCCGAAACGCTGCTATTCGACTGCGGTCGCGGAGCATTGATCCGGATGACGCAAGCAGGCGTTCCACTTGAAAAGATAACCAAGCTATTCCTTACACATTTGCATTCGGACCATATCGTGGATATTCCCGACCTTTTGCTGACGCCCTGGTCTGGTCGCACAGCGCGGTCGGTTCCGTTGGAAGTGTGGGGACCGACGGGTACCTCTGCGATGATGGGTCATTTGCAGAAGGCTTTTGAGTTCGATATCCACGTGCGCCGCGACCTCGACGAGAAATTCTCTCCCGATGGCATTCGCGTCGTCAGCCATGACATCAAAGAAGGAACCGTCTACGAAAAGAACGGCGTTAGAGTCACGGCATTCACCGTGGATCACGGTCCGGTGAAGCCGGCTTTCGGATTTCGAATCGACTATGCCGGACGATCCCTCGCACTCTCCGGAGACACCCGACCATCGCAGAACCTATTGAAGTTCAGCAAGGGAGTCGACGTCATCATTCATGAGGCCGTCGATCCTGACGTATTTCGCCGAGCCACAACGCACCACACCGCCGCCCAGGCAGAATCGATCATCGCTCATCACACAACGCCCGAACAAGCAGGAGAGATCTTTACAAAACTAGAACCTAAACTCGCGGTGTTTTCCCATGCTGCCGGGGGTGAAGAGATGCTGAGCAAAACTCGGAAGACCTATTCGGGACCACTCGTGATGGGCGAAGACCTGATGGTATTGGTGATCGGGACGGGTGTAGAGGTGCGTCGGCCTGGTTTAGAACACAGAAAGTAGTCGTCGGAAAAACTACGCGGCCTGATCCAGCACACGGTGGATAAACTCGAGCAGTTCTCTTTTCGAAAAGGGCTTCTGCAAAATCGGCAACCCTGCCGTTGGGTCGTGAAACACGGCACCACTCATCAGGACGATGACGGCCTGCGGATCCTGCGACAGCAATTCACGTGCGAGTTCTACACCGGAGTGGGTTCCAAGATGGGCATCGATTAGCGCCAAACTGAACTTCCCGGACTTAAATTGATCGAGAGCCTGGGCATACGTGCTCACGGCCAGCGTCTCGAAGCCTTCGTCCTCCAGGAGCATGGAGACAGCCGCGCGCACGCCGTCACTATCGTCGACAATCAAGACCCTGGTCACAGACCGGTTCTCCATCTCTCACCTTGCCCCAAGGTTAACTCAATCACCTGCGGAATGAAACGCGGATATGGTTCAGGGGTGGCGATTGGACGTTAGACTAAACTTCGGTTCATGTACTATCGGAACCGTTATAACGCCCTCTCCGACTCTCCACTGCAAAGTCCAATCCCTGCTGCAAGGACCGCAGAGCCAGAATGACTCCACATGGCTCTTACCGCGCTGTGAGAATTGAAAGACCTTTCCAGTACGGAAATAGAGGAAGGGTGTTGGGCACTCGTGATTGGCACATTTACTGATCACGAGAATCCTCGTGCATGGAAGATGCCGAAGTAGGTTATGTATCTCTAACGTTGGGAACTTTTTGGACACCAGATGCGCAAAATTTTGCGGGTCCCTGTTCAAATCTCCCCAATGACCGCCGGCAGATTCCTTACCGCGCTCGTTACCATACTCACTTCTTTTGCCCGCATATTCCCAAACTGGAACCGGTTCATTCCAAGACCATCTTGTAACTGACTGATTCCATAACTCGCCAGAGATGGATCCATTTAGGAACAAAGTACATGCATTACCTTGGAAGGTACGCCACAGCTTCGGAGGCGGCCCTGTGGTAGCGCAATTGCACTTATTACATTCGAATTTATCTAAAACAAAGGGCCCCTATGGTTATTCTGGATCGGCAAAGTACTTCACTGAAGCGTCGCATTCACCGTCTTGTGGGATCGCGGGTTGAGCTGACTTGGATCCGCGGTTCCGAACTCGATCCGGTACTTGGCGAGTTGGACTGGGTTGAGCAGATCATCCTGGAGATGGCATTACGGGCTCGGGCAGCCTTGCCATATGGCGGACGCTTGGTGGTGGAATCCGCCAATCTGGAGTTGGACGACCTGTGCGGAGCGTCGGAAGGCCTTACTGCCGGACGTTACGTCATGTTTGAGATGACTTGTCTACGGCATTCCCCCACGGCAGGTTTGGAGGGACGTCCCCTGCCCTACACGCCCGAGTTCGCGTCGGACCTGTTCCTGGAGCCGTTTTGGGGCGACTCCCTGGGGATATTGCAGGCACTCGGCGGCAATCTTTGCGAGTACAATGAACCCGGACGTTCGCTGACGTTAAGGGCATTCTTTCCCAGCGCCGCGAAAGTCATTTACTCCGACGAGGATTATTACCAAGTGGATTCTATCTGTCCTGAAACCATCCTGCTGGTCGAGGATGAAGGCTATGTCCGAGAAGTGGCATGCGAAATTCTCGAGAGCGCGGGTTACACGGTTCTGCCTGCCGTATCAGGCAAAGAGGCCCTGGCGGTATTTGAAAAACATGGTCCCGTAAAACTGCTGCTAACCGATGTAGTGATGCCCGGAATGAACGGACGCGACCTTGCCCAAGCGCTCACCGAGCGACAACCGGGGCTGAAGACGATCTACATGTCCGGATACAACGACAAATCGATTTTCAGGCGCGATATCGATCCTCGGGAAGTCGTTTATATTCAGAAGCCGTTTACACTGGAGACGCTCACCACAAAGGTCAAGGAAGTTTTGAGTACGGTTTAGAAGCGAAACATTACCTGTACCAGCTTCCGGACATCTTTAAGATAGGTTTCCAGCTCCTTGTAGAACAATTGCCAGTTGATGATTCGTGCGTTCGGGAAGCTTGCGCTCAAGGTTCCAATGATCTCGTCCTGATTCCAGTCAATCACCAGGTCCTCTGGAAACCCGTAGCCCAGCCCGTGCAACCGGCAAAGTCGATCCGCAAGATTCACCAAAGCGACAAGAGCGGGATAGTCGGCCAGCGCCGAAAGCCGGTGATGATAGCTAATCACTTCCATGATGGCGGGATTTAGTTTCCATTGTTGTGCAAGCAACTTGCCTGATTCGCAATGGTTGAATCCCATGAGTTCATCTTCCATTCTGTCCATCGAACACCGTTGCAGTTGTGCTCGCTGACTTGCTTGCATGAAACGTTCCGGGGCGACCTGAAGATTCACCACGAATCCGATGTCGTGCAGCAGGCCGGCAAGATACGCCTGTTCGCTGTCCTGCATGCCGATCCGCTTGGACAACTTGCGGCACACCAGTGCGCATGCCAGTGAATGCTCCCAGAACACTATCGGGTTATTGGCGCTATCCCCTTCTCCGATCATCTTCAGCATGCAACAGGAGAGCACGATCTCGCGCATGCGCTGTAAGCCAAGCGCCATCACGGCCGCGCGTGTGGTGGACACTGACTGCCACCGGCTGAATAACGGTGAGTTGGCCATGTGGAGGCACTGTGCGGTGAGCGAGCTATCGTGCGAGACCAAATCGATAATCCGCTGGGTATCAACATCCTCGAGCGGCTGCTGGAAGTAGCCAATCAGGGGCTGGACAATAGCCTGAATGCTCGGGATGGAACCGAGATTGTCGATCTGTTTTAGCAATGCCTGGCCGGGCGTCATGGTCGCGGTGCTCACAGTGGTCCTCGCGTGTATATCGGCCAGAACAAGAAGTTCGTGAACCACACGCATTTGCCTAAAGCTAATTGCACACAATCCGATGAATCTCCTGAACGCGGATTTCGGTTCCGCCGCCGGCAAGCAAAGCAGAGGCACGCAGGACGCGCCGCTGGGTGTAAGGCGAAAAGGAACCAACGCGAAAGGAGCAACACATGGCACTCAGCATCCTGAACAATATTCCTTCCCTGGCAGCCCAGAACCAGTTGTCGATCACCGGCAGTGGGTTGCAGAAGACCTTGTTCCGGCTGTCGTCCGGCTCTCGTATCAACAGTGGCGCTGACGACGCGGCCGGTCTTGCAATTGCCGACGGTCTCCGCGCCAACATCAGCGCACTCAGCCAGTCGTCCCGCAACGCGACGGACGGCATTGGCAAGCTGCAAGTGGCCGACGGAGCTCTGGCGCAGGTTTCCAACCTTCTGAACCGTGCCGTAACCCTGGCAACCGAGGCCGCGACCGGCACGGTCAGTTCTGGACAGCGGAACGCACTGCACGCAGAGTTCGACCAGATTCGTCAGGAAATTGACCGTATCGGAACCGACACCACCTTCAACGGCGACAAAGTGTTCCAGCAGGCTGGCACGACAACTGACACCAACAGCTTCAGCCGCTTTACCGTCTGCACCAGTTCGTCCGGATCAAGGTCCGGCAGGCATCGATCGAGCAACAGCAGGTCGCACTCCGTCGTCTCCAGCTTTCCGAGAGCATCCGCACCCCCGTCAGCTGCAATCACTGGCCAGCGATCCGTGTTTAATGTGGAGATAATCTGGTCGCGGCGCGCCGCGTCGCCACTGGCAACCAGCACACCACCGAAGTTGGAAGGCAATACAGGACAGATGGCCATGCCCCTGTTCTACGCAGGCCACGTTCAAAAATCATAAGAAGAAAGTTAGAAGTCTCTTAAATCGTGAAAAAAGGCTAAAGTCTTTCGTAACCCAACCGACCTGCAAATCCAACCCTCGACCCTGCATCTAATCCAGCATGGAACGAAAGCTCACATTTTCCGCCGTCCTGCTGCTTTTCGCCTTCATTACGGTCCTCTCATTTCCGGCTGTCGCGCAGTCGAATGAACTCGCCGTCACCGTCGGTGGCTACTTCCCCATCAACAGTGCCGCCAATGCCGACGCCGCCTTTTCCGTTGGCGGAAGCTTCGCCCATCGCATCATTGGAGTTCCCTTAGCTTCTCTTTATCTGGAGCTGCCCGTCTACGGCACCTTCAACTCCACCGCTGCCATAGCCTCCACCACCCAGGGTGAAGCCAAGTATTCCGGCCTCTTCATTACCCCCGGACTCAAGCTCAAGCTCGCCCCTGAATTTCCAGTCTCCCCCTACTTCGTCGCCGGAGGCGGACTCGCCCGCTTCAGCAAGACCAACACTGCCACGCCTGATACCACCAATACTGGAGTCTTCGACGTCGGCGGTGGGCTCGACTTCAAGATCGCGCCGTTCATCAGCGCGCGCGGTGAGATTAGAGATTTCTATTCCGGAAATCCCCGCATCCTGACTGGCTTCACCGCTCGTGAGCATCAGCTCATCACTTCCGTGGGATTGGTCCTGCGCTTCTAGGCGTCAGCCTGATTTGCGGCTGTTAAACTTGTACGAGTGACTCTGCCAGTTCGACTAATCGCAATTGATATTGACGGTACCCTTCTGAACTCCGAGTTCAAGATCCCGGCCGCCAATATCAACGCGCTGCGCCAGGCGCACGAATCCGGTGTCGAAATCATCCTCGCTACCGGACGCCGGCACACGTTCGCCCTGCCCATCGCCGAAATGCTCGGCTTTAACGTCTGGCTTATCACGTCCAACGGCGCTGTTACCAAGTCCATGTCCGGTGAACTCTTTCACCGCGACCTCCTCCCCGCCAGCACCGCCCGCAAGGTCATCGCGCATATGGAGCCCTTCCGCCCCAACTGTGTCCTCACCTTCGACACCGACCTCCCCGGCGCACTAGTCCTCGAGCACGCCGATATCTTGAATGCCTCGATCGGGCGCTGGATTGAAAAGAATGCGGCTTGGATCAAGTTCGTCGTTCCATTAGAGGATGCGTTGGTCTCAGACCCGGTCCAGCTTATGTACTGTGGGACGATCCACCGTATGCGCGAAGCCGAAGCTCATTTACGGCAGGCCGGCGTAGAGCAGGAAGTTACGGTACTCAAGACAGAGTACCCGGCCCGCGACCTGTGCTTGTACGACGTGCTTAACTACGGCTGCTCTAAAGGACACGCCGTCGAACGCTGGGCTTCCTATCGCAGCATTCCGCGCGAACAGGTCATGGCCATTGGGGATAACTATAACGACCTGGAGATGCTAAACTTCGCCGGAGTACCTGTGGTTATGGCCAATGCCGGCGACGAGATGAAGTCTCGCGATTTCACCGTCACCCTCAGTAATGATGAGGCCGGAGTCGCAGCAGCCGTCGAGCAGGTGCTCGGCATCAAAGTTCTGGAATGAAGCGCTTTCTCATATCAGGAGTGCTGTTGCTCTCCGCGGCGGCTTACGCGGGCGATGCCGTCCCCGCTACCCGCACCGCCTATGACGCAGTGCTTCGCAACGGCTTCAGCATTCACCATCTTCGGCACGAAGTAGTCGGCGACAACACTCGCCTGTACACCGACGATCGCAGCTTCCTGGATGTGCCCACGCACGAAATCGCCGAGATGGTGGAATCCCCAGAACCACTGCCGGCTCCGGAACTCGCCCCCAAGGCCAGCTTGAATGAGGTCGTAAGCGCAGCCAGCGACAAACACCAAATTGATCCGGACCTCATCCAGGCCGTCATCCACGCCGAAAGCGGATTCAATCCCAACGCCCGCTCCCCCAAAGGCGCGCAGGGACTGATGCAGTTAATGCCCGGCACCGCCAATCAACTCGGCGTCGCCGACGCTTATGATCCTGAAGCGAACGTTGACGCCGGCACCCGCTATCTGCGCGAACTTCTTCTTCGGTACGACGGTGACGTCATCAAGGCACTCGCCGCTTACAACGCCGGACCAGCGCGCGTATCGCAGTACAAAGGCGTTCCTCCCTACCGCGAAACTCGTCACTATGTCGCCAGGATCGTGAAGGAGTTCAACCAAAAGAAGACTGCCGCCAGCACCACCAAAACCTCGAAAAAGTAGCTTCTCTAGCGCCCTTCGGCGGCCCCCGCGTACCACCGTCCCAATGAAAGCCGTTTCTCTTTCGACTGCAATTTACTGCAACTCGTGCGTTTACAGTCGATTCTGTTAAGACCTGTGAAAATCTCATAAAGTGTGGTAACTGCTTTGGTTTCAACACACTGCAGACACCGCAGTTGCCACAGACGAACATCTTCGTTTTGGGCACTCCATTTGCTTTGTACAGGGCAGGCCCCGCTGTGCTTTTCCGTTCCAAATTGGGAAATTGACCAAATATCACTTCGGCCGTGTGGTTCGGTCCGGATGACGCTTGACCTGCAGTTCAACTGCTTCGAGCTGTCATTGGGAGAACTGCGTCGAATTCCGTTTGTCGGAAGGCACTTGTTTGGCGAATTAGAAGCACGAATTCAGGAGGCCTTCGGTTGCTTTCCAAAGGACCGATGGCAGGAAGCTGAGGCACGAAGATGAATAGAACTCTGAAGTTGGCGGCTTTGATAGTTTTTGCCGTTATTACTATCAGTTCCGCATTTGGGGTGACAGCTCCGGCAGTCACGTTGTCTGATGGCGGCGGTAACACCGCCACCATTGATGCGACGGGAACTGTCACATTCGGCGGATCATGCACCGTTCCCACCACCTGCTCCACTATGAGCGTATCCGTAGCACCTGGCCAGGTAGTGTGGCTTGGTAAGCTCGGCGCGTTCACGATCTCTGCCATCGCGGGCCTCACTAAGCCCGTGCTCACCGGCGCTCCCGCGGTTATGGATTTGAGCCTTCAGGGAATTCAAACCACTTCGGGCGGCACCATCACGATCAGGTTCGGCGATACCGGCTTCACTCAGACGAATGTCACTAGCATGACCATGAAGCTTGGTGGACTGATCAGCGCAGGAAGCGGCTCGATTGTCGCGAAAGCCTATGCTGACGACACCAACACCCTGTTCGGTACTGGCCACCTGATCGGAACTATCGGTCCGCTAACTGGTCCGACATTGACCGGTACGGCCACCGGAACCGGCCCGACCGTTGCTCCGTTCTCCCTCATGGAAGAGGTTGTCGCAACCATGGGTCCCAACTCCGCATTCGGAATCGATTTCGAACTCGATATCCAAACCGGCCCTGAAGAAGAGATCGCCTGCCGTTATACCGGCGGCGGCGTGGACACCAACTACAACTGGGACCACACCCTCGCTGACGGCAACATGATCACCAACGGTGCCGGCAAACTGCCCCCGGGAATTGACCGTTATCAGTACGGTGGACAGGTCGGAGCCCCGACTGCTGCCGACCCGCAGCCATGGGGTGAGTGGCAGCACAGCCAGCAGAGAGGCCCGAGCGGATCGTTCAATTTCCATGCCGGTACCGCTAGCGCCGCTCCCGGAACGCGCATCGTCGACGTTCGTTGCAGCGATCCCGGATTCTGCAACCCGGCTCGTCACGCTCCTGCAAAGCAGCTTGATTGGGACGGCATTGGAACCTTCTCCAATGTCGGCAGCGGAGCCAAGGCTCCGGTGTGGCAGATTCCCGCCAACGTCATTCCTGAACCTAACGGTGGCTCGAACAAGCTCTTCACGTTCCACTGGGTCGAAGTAAACATCGACGATATGGGTGAGCGTGGCAGCATGAACACCGGCGCTCCCGACCCGGCCGTTTGTCCAGGTCGTGGATTTGGTGAGAAGAGCGGTGGACCGTTCGTTCCCGATCCGGTCAACGCCCCCAACACCATCATTAACCTCCTGCCCACTCCGTTGGGTCATTGCGATTGCCCGGACTTCTATCGCATTACCATCTACAACGGCGTCCGCAGCGATCAGGTGGTTTGGGTGAATGGGAAGATCGACCCCGCTTCGCTCGACCGCACCAATGTCATTTATGAAGTGTTTGGCTACGTGGATGGAGGCAATCTCCAGATCCATCCTCCGACCAGCGCAAACAAGTAATCGGCGCTTCACTTGATACGGCCGCCTGGTAACATCCGGGCGGCCTTTTTTATTTACCTGACGCCACCGGTACCCGGGCGCGAGTTCTTCTCGATTCTTCCGTGCGAGACGCGCCATCTGCCTGACCCACGGCCCGTTTTGGGAAACTTTGTGTCAAGGGGGTCAACGCTCCGCAAAAACTGTAAGTTCCTGATTTAACGGCAAATATAAATTTGGAAAAGTTGGCAGAGTACCCCCTCCAAACTTGCTATTCTGAAAATGTAGGCAATTGGATCGGCAACAACGGATATTCATTACGAGCAGTATTTTCCAAATCGGCAAGGACGATGAGCTTTAACTAATCTCCACAACTTGTTGAAAAATAAATACATTGCTCGCAACCCAAACAGAATCACGAACTTACGCGAAAGTACCCTCGTAAGTTGCTGATTTCAAAAGACCGCTACATTTTTTTAAGTCTGCGACACACACGATTGGGCATGAATAGATGACATCAACATTGCAACTGTGCGTTTCATTGACCCGTGTCACCTGCTCATTTAATGTGACCGTTTGGCGTCTGGCCACCCATCTCGGATGAAGCGTAAGAAACAAGCCATTGCAGTCATCGTCGCCGCAGCGATCCTTGCCGCGCTCGTGTACCTCCAGTTCCGTCAATGGCAGCAGTTCGACTGGCGCGCATTCAAGGCGGGCACAAGCGGGATCAACTGGTGGCTGGTGCTGTGGGGAGTACTGATGGTGCACGTGGCTGACTTCCTGCGTGCCTTACGGTGGAAGGTGTTCCTCCGGCCTAGTCGCCCCAAGGTCCCCTGGACCTCGCTGATAGCGCCGCAGTTTGTCGGATTTGCAGGTCTGGCGATCCTGGGCCGTCCCGGCGAACTGATCCGCCCGTACCTCATAGCGAAGCGGGCCGATACGCCCGTGACCGCACAGGTAGCGGTTTGGTTCGTTGAGCGCGCCTTCGACATCACCTCGGTCACCATCATCGTCGCCGCCGACATATTCTTTGTTCTGCCGCCGCATCTGCGTCAGCAATGGCAAACCGCCGGATATATCCTGATCGCCTTCTCGGCCGCGTTCGTAGTAGCGCTTTACGCTCTCTGGAAGCAGGGCCCGGCCATTGCCGACTTTGCCTGCCGCTTAATCACGCCCATTTCCGGCAATATCGCCGGCAAGGTCGGACGCAAGCTTCGCACCGCGAGCGGCGCCCTCCACACTATTCATGACTGGCAATCTTTCTTCGAAGCTTCGCTCATCTCCGGCATTATCTGGATCCTCGTCTCCGTCGCGTATCGCGAAGTTTCGCTTGCCTTCCCTGCTCACACTGGATTGCACGCCCTCGGGATCCCTGAAGTCATCCTACTGATGGGGGCCAGTGTTGCAGGCGGCGTTTTGCAGTTGCCAGTCGTCGGCGGAGGCGCGCAACTGGCGTCTATCGCCGTTTTGAGTTCCAGCTTCCACGACGTGGTTCGACCCGAACTTGCAGTCGCCGCTGGAATCCTTTACTGGCTGGTGACCTTCGTTTCCGTCGCACCCATTGGCTTGGTACTTGCCCGCTTCGAGCATGTCTCGCTCCGCAAGGTTGCGCAGGAACCGGAACCCAATGGTGATCTTCTCGAAACAGATGCTGCGAACTGAATCTGGTCCGCTTGTTACAATGAAGGTGCAATGAAATGTCCATTCTGCGGGCATCCCGAAGATAGAGTCGTGGATTCCCGTGAAAGCAAAGAAGGCGAGTCCACTCGCCGCAGGCGAGAGTGTCTGAAGTGCGAGAAGCGCTTCACCACCTATGAGCGGATCGATGAGATCCCCTACATGGTCGTCAAGAAAGACGGTCGTCGCGAGAAGTTCGACCGTCAGAAGGTCCTCAGCGGACTGCTTCGAGCCTGCGAAAAACGGCCAATTCCAATGGGAAAGCTGGAGCAGATCGTGAATGAAGCTGAAAGCTTTGTGATCGATTCTCCAGAGCGCGAGCGCCGCACCAGTGAAGTCGGCGAACTCATCATGAACCGCCTTCGCAAGTACGACAAAGTCGCTTACGTCCGTTTTGCCTCTGTTTATCTGGATTTCAAGGACGTCAAAGAATTCATGGACGAACTGAAACATCTGCTCAAAACCAAGGAATCCGCTGAGCAGAAGACCGGCCTCAAGGCCTGATAGTTCCAACCTTTAAAGAACGCACTGATATGGCACATAAGATTACGCTAATTCCTGGCGATGGCATTGGCCCCGAGGTAGTCGGAGCCACTGTACGCATTCTCGAAGCAACCGGAGTCAAGTTCGATTGGGAGTCTTTTGCCGCTGGCGCGGATGCCTACGACAAGTTCGGCGAGTACATTCCCAAGGAGCTCACCGACGCCATCGAACGCAATAAGGTCGCCCTCAAAGGACCGATCACCACGCCGATCGGCGGCGGCTTTGCTTCCATCAATGTCACGCTCCGCAAGCGATTCGAGCTTTACGCCAACTTCCGGCCTATCCGGAACTTGCCCCACATTCCGACCCGTTATCCCGACGTGGACCTTGTCATCATCCGCGAGAACACGGAAGGTCTCTATTCGGGAATCGAGCACGAAGTTGTTCCCGGGGTTGTGGAATCGCTGAAGATCATTACGGCGAAGGCTTCCACCCGGATCGCCAAGTTCGCTTTCGAGTACGCCCGCAAGAATGGCCGCAAGCGTGTGCATTGTATTCACAAAGCCAACATCATGAAGATGTCCGACGGACTCTTCCTCCGCTGCACCCGCGACATCGCCAAGGGCTATCCCGAAATCACTTACGGCGAGCACATCGTAGACAACACGTGCATGCAACTGGTGACCAACCCTTACCAGTACGACGTCCTGGTACTCGAGAACCTTTACGGCGATATCATTTCCGACCTCTGCGCGGCCTTTGTCGGCGGCCTCGGTCTCGTGCCGGGTGCCAACATCGGCGATGAGATCGCGATCTTTGAAGCGGTTCACGGTTCGGCGCCTGACATCGCCGGCAAGGACTTCGCGAACCCGACAGCGGTGCTGCGTTCAGCCCTGCTGATGCTTCGCCACATTGGCGAACCCGAGGCGGCACTGAAAATCCGCAATGCCATCGAGTACGTCTATCGTGACAAGAAAAACCTGACCCGCGATGTCGGCGGCACTGCCAGCACCACCCAGTTCACCGACGCTATCATCGCGGCCATGCAGGGCCAGGCCGTCACGGCATAAGCCTTCGGGGCAGACCCCGGTCTGCCCCACTAAACACTAGCCACATTCTCACCACTGTCATAAGCTTTCGCTTGCGCCATGGACAACATCCGTCTGTCGCTGCTGCACACATACTTCCTGTTTCCGTTCTCGATTAATTCCGCCCGGCTGATGTCCGGTAACGAAGAATATTGGGTCAACACACCGCACTGGCTCGACGGCTTCGAGCAGTGGCTGAATGTCTGCGCTCTCTCCGATAAGGCCGGCATTCGCGACATCCTGGGCTGCTGGCAGCGTGACTCCTACACTCGGTTTGACATGGACTCCCGCGCATACGAAGACATGGTTTTCTTCCACCCGTTCGTCCGCCATGTTTTCTTTGATACCCAGAACGCCGGAACCGACCCAAGCCTCGCCCTGATCCGCTGCTACACGATCCCGCTGGCCGGAAAAGAGGTTGTGTTGAGTGCGACCGACGACAAAGGCCAGGTTCACTCCGTCTCAGTCACGGAGTTGCGTTTGTTCGTATTCGCGAACGGAGTCGGCATTCTTTCCATCGGAGTAGAAGCTCGTGACATTCCCGTCAAGGAGGCACTCTGGATCAACGAGCAAATGCGCAAGATCTATCCCTCCAGCGGACGGCAGCGCCGCGAGGGACGCATCCCTACCTCCTTCAGCTTGAGTGTGAAACACAACGGGAAGCTGGTCGAGATCGTGAGCGAAGACTTCGATTCCGCCACGATGGTCGGACTCGAGCCGCCTCTCTCGTCGATCATTCGTCGGCTTCTGTACTTCATCGACTACTACAAACATCAATACGAACAGGTTCTCGACGAGCGCATGATCGTTTACTCCTACTTCGACGTGGACCAGTCCACCGCGCCACCCGACTTTATCAATACGCAGGAGTACCAGGTTCTCTTAAGCCTGCTGCTCTACGTCGATCAGTATTCAGACAAGTTTCGCTACGATCGGAATTTCATCCACGGACGGATGTTGCAGCAGATTTACAGCCGCTGGGCGCACGAAGGCACCTACTACGGTTACACGGCCTACAGCAACGTGGCCCTCACCTTCGGCGTAGGAGACCGCGGAGGCCACTGGGTTTCCGAGGGCTTTCTCATCCACCGCATGTTCAGCACGCGATATTACCTTATGGCTGTCGTAGCCCTCTTTTATCGAGCTACGCTGCTGATGTTCAACGAAAAGGTGGCACTCGTTTCCAAGAGCCTGTATTCAGATCTCCAACGAGGCGAGTACAAACGCGAGAACATCGACCTTGCACAATCGTTACGCGGCGAATTTCTGCACTTCACCAACTACTGGTACTTTGAGGAACTTGCGAACAAGGACGAGGAATCCGAGCACTTTGATCTCCAGGTACGAGAGTTCCGCCTTGGCGAAACCAAATCAGAAGTGGAAAAGGAACTTGCGTCCCTGAATAGCTCGCTGACCGAGTACTATCAGACTCGCAACACGTCAGCCGTGAACCGGTTGGCCATGTTGAGTTTGATCTTTGGCGCGGGCGCAATCATCACGGGCTTTTTCGGGATGAACTTCGGGCGGCGTTTCAGCAATCTCTTCTTTGAACCCAGTACAAACCCCATCGCTCACGAACTTGCCATTACCCTGGTAAGCCTGTTCACGGTCGGCGCGCTATTCTTCGGCATGTACGTGATCGTATCCAACTGGAACGATTACGGCTTCATTCTTACCCGCAAGAAACGGCAACGGCGCGCTCGATTACACGGAAACGTCGATCTTGTTGGCACCAAACCAGATGTACCTGGCACATCTGAAAGCGCTAACCAGCAGACCTGACCCATACACGCTGCTGTGACGTGTATCGCAGCAGCGTTAACTCTCCATCAGTAAACTGTGCTCCTATGGCCCGTTTTCTGCTGCTCTTCGTCTTTGTTGCCGCTCCTTGTTTTGCCCGCGAATGCGTACCGTTCGAGAAAGCACCCGACCATATCGGCAAGACTGTGTGCATCTCGGGAACCGTACTGAAGGTTGCAGCATCAGAGTCAGGCTCTATGTTTCTTGACTTCTGCGAAGACTACCGCAAATGCGCCTTCACGGTTGTTGTCTTCCGCAGGGACCTGTTTAGAGTCGGTGACGTACGCGTCCTGGAAGGTAAGCCGGTGGAGATTACAGGAAAAGTCAAAAAGTATCGTGGCCGCGCAGAAATCATCCTGAGAGACCCGGCCCAACTGGAAGGCGGAAGCGGTGCGCTTCCGGAAGTTCCGCGGACCTACGACGCTGATAGAAGGGGAAGCTTCAGCGCCGGAAAGTTCGACACCGCGCGCTCAAAGCATCAGACACACCGGAGGAGTACCCGGCCCTCCGAAGGGGAAATCGACGACGAATAGTCAGCGTGGAATTGACTTCAGTGCGGACCGCAGCGTCTGGATCGCCAACGCCGCTGCGTGCTTCGAGGCCTCCGGCAAGCCACCCACTTCCGTTTCAATAGTGTCACTGTTCAGATCGGCAGCCTTCTGAACCGTGAGGCCCTGTAATAGATCAGCAAGCCTGGCGCCGCATGCAATCGCCGGCACACATCCCTTGGCACGGAAGCGGACCTCAGTTATCACCCCGGCATCGACGCGAAGCGACAGCCGTAGAACGTCTCCGCAAACAGGATTCTGAGACTCCACTGCTACCGTGGCTTTGTGGACATCTCCGACCTTGCTGGAATCCTGGAAATGCTTGAGCAGTTCGGCAGAATACACGCTCTCATTGTAGCTATAATCACCAGCGGGGTGAGTGTGAACTACTTCCACTACGCGAAGTCCGTGTTCCAGCCGAAGCGGCTCGAATCTGTTTTCCTGTTTGTCACCTCCACCTGCAACTCCCTTTGCCGGACCTGCTTTTATTGGGATGAACTGAACAAGGGACGCGACCTGACCTTCGAGCAGTTGCGCCGCGTGAGCGAGACCGCGCCCCAGTTTCACAAGCTCTGGATTTCCGGTGGCGAGCCGTTCCTCCGCAAGGACCTGGCGCAAGTGATCGAACTCTTCTACGTCAACAACCATATGCGGCACGTCAACCTGCCGACGAACGGCCTTCTCCCGAGGCAGGTTGAATCCGCAGTCGCCTATCTGCTGGAGCGGTGTCCCGAACTTGTCATCGACCTCAACTTCTCTCTCGATGGGCTAGCCAACACCCACGACGCCATCCGCGGAGTGCCTAACAATTTTGAGAAGACGCTGGCGACCATTCATCGTGCTGAAGAACTCTGGTCAGGTGAACGGCGGCTGCGCCGCAATGTCGTGAGCTGCATCACGTCTGAGAACTACCGTGAATTGGTTGAGCTCGGATTGCAGATGATGAGGGAAACGAAATCCGATGGGCACTACTTCGAAATCGTCCGTGGTAATCCCCTGGATCCGGCGTTGAAGAAGATCCCGCTGGAAGAGCTGAAGCAACTTCACGCGCGTCTTCTCGTGTTCCACGAACACTACGCGGATAAGCTGTTTGGGCATTTGAGCCAGCCCGCAGGGGCCCTCGCCAAGGCCTATTATCTCGGCAACATCAAGCTCCACTTCGACATTCATCAACGCAACCATTACAGCAACCGCGCATGGCCGATGCCGTGTACCGCCGGACAGACTACGATCGTCATCGATCACGATGGAACATTCCGTTCCTGCGAAATGCGACCCAAGCTCGCCAATCTCAACGAGTTTGATTTCAATCTCAACGCGGCCCTGCAATCGCAACAAATGCAGGAAGAGGTCAAAGCAATTCCTGCCGCGCAATGCTGGTGCACCCACGCTTGCTTCATTCACTCCTCGTCGAAGTTCAGTCCCAAGGTGACGCTGTTTGCTATTCCGTGGGCTTACCTGCGGCACCGGTGGAATCGTTTGCCTCTCATATCCGCGAAGGAACTTGAACCCTATCGAGTGACGGATGCTCCGCTGACCGACTCATGAGCGAGTTTCCTCAACGAATCGTGTCGTTACAGCCCAGCGTTAGCGTGACGCTGCGTGACTTGGGCCTGCTCGGACGCGTGGTCGCCTGTACGAAATACTGCGTCGATGTCGTCCCGGAACTTGCGGGTTCAGGGCGACTCATTGTGCATGACTCCTGGACGGCGCAGAGTGATCAGATTCTCGCCGCAAAGCCCGACCTTGTGATTGCTTCCGTGCCATACCAGGAAAAAGCGGTAGGCGAGATTCTTCGCGCCGGACTTCCCTTCCTTGGCCTTTCGCCTCGGAGTCTGGCCGACGTCTATCGGGATATCACGATGATCGCGAGCGTTGCCGGTGCAACGGAACGCGCGGAGCAGGTCGTCAGCAATATGCGGTCCCAGATTGAGTGTGTGCGTGAGAAGAGTGCCGGACCGTCTGTCTCCGTGTACTGCGAGGAATGGGGCAAGCCGCTGATTCACTCTCAGCCGTGGGTCGCCGAGTTGGTCGAGGCGGCGGGCGGAAAGTTTCTCGGGACTCCCGGTAAACAAACCGATGCCGAGACCATACGTCGCTCGGAGCCTGAGGTGATCATTGCGGCCTGGTGCGGTGCTGGAGATAGAGTGCCGCTGGAGAAGATCATCAAAGACAGGAACTGGCAAGATACTCCCGCCGCCAAACACGGCCGCGTCTATTGCGTCCAAGACGAGTTTCTCAATACGCCTGCTTCCACGCTCATCGCGGGGCTACACGCAGTCGCCTACGCCATCCATCCCGACCGATTTGCACAACCCACAGGAATTCGACGAATCCGCTGTGATTAAATAAAGCCATGCCGCTCAGGACAGAATTCGATGTAGTTCGCGATCTCAAGTCCGCGGCGCGAACTGCGCCGACGGTTCACGTGCTGATGGCGACGATCTGCCACACACTTGCGCACAGGCTATCCGGTTATAACTGGGTCGGCTTTTACATGCTGGACCAGTCCGATCCGAACACGCTTGTGTTGGGACCTTTTGTCGGCGCACAAACGCCTCATACCCGTATTCCTCTGAACCAGGGAATTTGCGGGGCTGCGGTCAGCCAGGGACAAACGATCATTGTCGACGACGTGAATGCCGATCCCCGATATCTCGCCTGCTCGCTCGAGACGAAGTCGGAGATCGTGGCACCCGTCTCCGTTCACGGGAAGATCGTTGGAGAACTCGACATCGACAGCCACGAGCCAGGGCGATTCAAGGCCGAAGATCGCGAGTTGGTCGAAAAGTGCGCGCAGATCGTAGGCGAATACCTGGAGCAACGTAGCCGATGACGCGTGTGGTTGCAGGACTGATTACGCGAAACGGCGATATCGTCATCTGCCAGCGCACCAGACATCAGTCGATGCCGCTGAAATGGGAATTCCCCGGCGGAAAGATCGAGTTCGGCGAGCAACCTCGTGACGCCTTGCGGCGTGAACTGGAGGAAGAGTTAGGGATCCAGGCAACGATCGGGGATGAAGTCAGCCGGATCGTGCATACGTATCCTAACGGCGGAACGGTGGAGCTACGCTTCTTCGTCGTAAGCGAGTACAGCGGCGAACTGGAGAACCGAATCTTTCGGGATGTTCAGTGGGTGAACCGCTCGAAGTTGCCGGAATACGATTTCCTAGAGGCCGACGAACCCGTCGTCCGCGACCTGGCTGCCGGCAAACTCCCTTTAGGCTAACGGCAACCTAACTTCCAGACGCGACTCGCCTTTTGCAATCTCTCCCCCGAGTGTCCATATGTAGCTGCGTGCCGCATCACAACGAATCTCGCGGGCTTTGCTGTCGGTGTCGGCTCCATCTTGGGCCCGGCCGCTTCCCTTCCATTCGACAACGATCACCGCATCCGACTCCTGTTTCATCGCACGAATCTCGATTGCACTTCCACGATGAAGCCTAGCAATCAACGGGACGATCAGGTTGCCGAGCGAGCGCATCAGTTTCGCAGGATCTGCCGAGATGTAAGCAGGACCCATCTCTGTGAGCAGTACCCGCACATCAGCTTGCTCCGCCGCGAACGAGGAAAGTTCATCCACCAGTTGCGCAAGCAGCGGCGCGAGATCGACAGTGCCGAACCGCTCGCCCGGATCCGTGGATTCCGCGAGTTCCCGGATGGCTTGGGTCAACTCCATCACGGTCCCCGCCCTGGCCAACGCGTCCTCGACGCGCTCCCGGTATTCGTCATGGCTATTAGCTTTGATCAACGCGAGTTCGAGTCCGCAATGCAGGCCGGTAAGCGGCTGGTGAAACGAATGAAACGCTTCGGACATCGCCTTCCGGCGCTCCCGGGTGTGGTCAGTTGAAGTTCTAGGCATGCGGGACCTCAGTGTGGCTCAGCAGATAGCCGACTCCCCGGACGGTATGAATCAGCTTGCGTGTGGCGCTCTCGTCTATTTTTCGGCGCAGGTAGTTGATGTAGACGTCGACCACATTCGTGCTCGTGTCAAAAGAGATGTTCCAGACGTGCTCAATAATCATCGCGCGGGTAATGCAGCGCCCAGTGTTGCGCATCAGGTATTCGAGAAGAGCGAACTCCTTGGAGGTTAGATCCACCCGTTGGCCGCCCCTTTCCACCCGACGCTCAACGCGGTCTAAAACGAGGTCGTCCACCTGTAGCAAAGTTTGCTGTGGCAGCTTTCCGCGCCGCATCAAGGCCCTGACGCGGGCCGATAGTTCTGAAAACGAGAACGGCTTAATCACGTAGTCGTCCGCTCCCTGGTCCAGCGTTGCCACGCGATCCTCCACCTTGGAGCGCCCAGTCAGAACCAAGATGGGAACGCTTTCTTTCACTCCTCGTACCTGATGCAGCACGCTGAGGCCGTCGCGTTTCGGCAGGTTCAGGTCCAGCAGGAGCAAATCGTAGTCGTAAGTGACAGCGAGATCGCACGCTGTTTCGCCATCGGAAGCTACATCCACCGCATAGTGTTCGGACTCAAGTCCCTTGCGCAGGAACGTAGCCAGCGGCGCATCGTCTTCAGCGATGAGAATTCTCATCCCTCTCTCCCGAGTGACAATTCTCGGCCACCATGGCAGTTTTTGGCTGTGATGTTTGCCACAATCGGGACTAACTATTTCGTTTTTGGCACTCGGGACCAAATCAGGAAACTGAAGGTATTGCCGGAATCACCGATGTAACTGCTGCGGGGCGCTGAGTCCAGTTCCTCGAGCATAAGAGCCAATGAATTCCCGTATTCCCGCAATCCTGGTTGTTGACGACGAAGCACCGGTACGCGAGTACCTTCGTGAGGTCCTATCGCCCATCTGCGACCGAGTTTCTGTGGCTTCGAATATGGGCGAAGCAATTCGTTGCATGGACGAACGCGTGCACGACGTTGTGCTGGCGGATATCTGTATGCCGGGATCGGGCGGCATGGACTTGCTGCAACTGGCGTTGCACCTGAACTGGGATTGCAACGTCGTTCTGATGACAGGTCATGCGCGGCTGGAACATGTTGTGATGAGCGTCCGGCTGCAGGCCGCCGATTTCATTCTGAAGCCGTTCACGCAGGACACTCTGACCGGCGCGGTTCAGCGTGCGTACAACAAGCTCTTGATCAACCGTCAGAAACGAGCTGAGCGAGAGGTGCTCAGTTCGGGATTGATCGAAAGGACGCAGGAACTTGAATTCGCCCATCGCTCTCTTCGCCGCAGCTACCGCACCACGCTGGAGACGTTGGTGGCGACATTGGAAGCCCGGGAATATGAAACTTATGCGCATTCATTCCGGGTACGCGCCTACGCGATACACCTCGCGCGATCGATGGGGTATCCCCAGGATCAGCTTACGAAATTGGCATACGCGGCTTTATTGCACGATATCGGAAAGATTGCGGTAAGCGATTCCATCCTGTTGAAACCCGGGCCGCTGACACCACAGGAATTTCAGGTCTTGAAGAGCCACCCTGCGATAGGGGAGCGAATCGTCAGCCGGATGGGCTTTTTGCAGGATGCCTCCAAGATCGTACGTCACCATCATGAACGTTGGGATGGACTTGGATATCCGGATGGACTGGCGGGTGTTGACATTCCGATTGGTGCAAGACTTTTCGCAGTTGCCGATACGCTGGACGCGATGACCTCGACTCGTTGCTATCGGGGAGCGCTTTCGCTTGCAGATGCCAGGGCGGAGATCAAGAAGAACTCGGGCAGACAGTTTGATCCTGCGATCGCCGGCCTGGTTCCGCAGGTTCCTGACCTTACCTGGCGCGAACTGCGCGCCCGGGCGGATGCTGACGCACAGGCGGCGATCATTCCCGAGGACCCGATTCCTGGCCGCCCTTCAGAGCCTCCTCCACCTTTGCCAATAACTGTTTCATCGAAAACGGCTTTGCCAGGAAGTGCGCTTCCAGAGGAACCGAGTGGGAGTTTGTAAGGTGTTCGCGCGGAAACCCGGAAATGTGAATGATCTTCACCTTCGGATACCGGACGGCGAAGAAACCCATCAGGTCTTCGCCGCTTAAGCGCGGGGCGGTTACATCCGTGATCACCAGGTCGATGATGCCCTCGAATGACTGGCACGCCGCGAGGGCCTGCTCGCCGTCGGCCGCTTCCAACACAGTGTGACCCTGCTCGCGTAGAACAGTAACTACGAGTGAGCGAATTACGTCGTCATCCTCGATCACCAGCAGCTTGTGTGGCGCCGCCCCGAGTTTCTGCGCCGACTGTCCTTCTGGGCTGGTCATCGGCAGGTAGATCTTGAATGTAGAGCCCTCGCCGGGCTCGCTGTACACCCAAATAAATCCCCGACTCTGCTTCACGATGCCGTAGACCGTGGAAAGCCCCAGACCCGATCCTTCGCCCTGCGGTTTGGTCGTAAAAAACGGTTCGAAGATATGGTCTCTGACTTCTGCGGCAATGCCCGTACCCGTGTCGGTCACGGCGAGCAACGAATACCATCCGGGAGAAACCTGAACATGCGTGCGCGCGTAGTCATCATCGAGATAGACCGCGTGCGTCTCAATGATCAGTTTGCCTCCATTGGGCATGGCATCGCGAGCGTTCACAGCCAGGTTCATGAGGATCTGCGAAAACTGGCCGGGGTCAACCATGATGTTTCCCGCGTCGGGATCGAGGATGGTGATGAGCCGGATATCTTCCCGCATAATGCGATTCAGGAGATCAATCGTCTTGAGAACGGTGTCGCTGATACTGAGGACTTTCGGTTGCAGCACCTGTCGGCGGCTGAAGGCGAGCAACTGGCTGGTGGTCTCCGCGGCACGTGTCGCGGCGCCCATGATGCCTTCCACGTATCTGCGCTCCTTCCCTTCCGGAGAATTCCGCAGCAGCAGTTCCGCATAGCCACGAATCGCGGTAAGCATGTTGTTGAAGTCGTGCGCCACGCCGCCAGCCAGACGGCCAACGGCTTCCAGCTTCTGCGCCTGCATCAACTGCAACTCCAGTTCACGCCGCTCGGTAAGGTCGCGCATGATGAACAGGTGATGCGCATCGCGAAAATTCGGTACAAGCGACAGACCAATGTGACGGGTCTTTCCGTCGGGACAGCGAAACTCGGTTTCGACGCTATATTGGCCGCCCTGAATTGCTGTAGCCCGGAACTGCTCAACGTTGACGCTTGAGGTGAGTAGCGTCCCCTGGACTTTACCGATTATGTCGGCGCGCGGAATGCCGAATATCTTCTCGGCAGCGTGATTCACTTCCACATACATCCAACCCGAATCGGTGATCAGCAGCCCGTCGGATGAGCTTTCAAAAACGGCCCGGAATTCCTTCGCGGATTGTTCGAGTGCCTGTTCGGTGCGTCGAAGCTCCGTGATGTCCTGTCCGGCGCCAATGATCAGATCCCCCGGTCCCTTCGCGTCGTGCCAAAGAATCCAGCGCTCTTCTCCTGACTTGCTGATGAGTGGCGTTGGATAGGGGACACTCTGAGGCGGCAACTCACCGCGTGCGATTCGCATGATCTCTACATGATGCCGCGCGCGCGCTTCGGCGTCGTTGGTGAGTGGCAGTTCCCAGTAGCTGTCGCCCAACACCTCTGCCGGAGTGTATCCAAGAATTCTCTCGACCGACGGGCTTGCGTAGACAATCTGGCCGTCGCCGTTGGCAACGAGAACCATTGCCTGGATTACGTTCAGGATGTCTTCGGAGAGATTGGGCGAAGGCGGCGGGAGTTCGCCGCGACGGCCTGCGTGTGGACTCTTTTTCTGCATAGGTCAACTGACCCAAACTGACGAGCCCACGGTCACACTCAGCCGCTTGGGAGTTAGGCTAGCTTCACAGGTTCCTAACTCTCACGCTGTGACGAATGACAATCTAACAAGTGACGAATCTCAGTCGCACCGGACGAGTGCGCCGAAAACAAGAAAGGAGAGGCCGCAGCCTCTCCTTCTCACATCACCTCAGGACTAGTAGAGTCGGAAGTTCACTTCCACGTTGATCTGAACCGCCACGGGTTTTCCATCCTTCATGGCAGGCTCAAACGTCCATTTGCGAACTGCTTCGATTGCTTTCTGATCCAGTCCCATACCGAGCGACCGGGCCACCTTCACGTCTCGCGGACGACCGTTCTGGTCCACAATCAACCAAAGGACAACCGTGCCCTGATACTTGGCCTTACGAGCTTCTTCCGAGTAATCCGGATCAGGAGTGTTCAGTGCACGTGGCGCAGAGACGCCACCGCCGACGCGGAACACGCCGCCGCCGATACCGCCGCCACGGCCTTGGCCGACGCCAGGCCCTTCGCCGACGCCAACGCCACCGCCGCTACCCGCGCCAATACCGCCGCCCGAACCCGTTCCGTTCGAAGGTGGTCCTGAAGGCAATGCGGACATCGGATCGCCGAGGTTCGGCATGTTCCTCGCCATGTTCAACTTCACCTGGGGAGGGATGACCACCGATGGCTCTACCGGCAGCTTCGGATGGTCGTTTCGAATGACCATCGCTGGAGGCGTGATCTGCTCCATCGACTGCTTGGGCAACTTACCCTTCGGCGCAACGAGTTTGTCGCGGTCGCCGCCGCCACCGCCGCCGCCAATCGTGTCGTTCTTCTTGTTCGAGATCGGCAGGTACTGGCTGATGTCCGGCGCAATCAGGGTGACGTGCTCCTGCTTGGCGACTTCAACCACTTTCTTGCCAGCCACGGACAAAAAGATCAGTCCGCCGATGAGGGCGGCATGCAGCATCGTGCTGCCCACTGCGCTTTTCTTCTTGTAGTTGTAGTCGCCCCAGATGTCTTTGACTTTAACTGGCCGCGAGGTCAGTTGAAGCGGGGGTAGCTTCTCAGGGAACAGTTTTTCGTGGACTTGTCTCGCCAGCGACCGCCACATGGGCTCGTCCAGCTTTTCTGGCCCAAGCAGCAGGTTCAATTCCGGCTGCGGGTTCCGACGGAAGCTCTCTTCGTTAACGGGAGGAGGTGTCAAAACTTGATTCGCCATACCTAAATCCGGGTCTCGCTCCTCTTTCTTTCTGCTCCTCTTCGGAGTGTCGGAGATGCACTAACCAGATGAGCACATCAGATGCCAAGTTGGCTTTTTTCTCGGTTACTGCGTTTCAGAGCGATTCAGCACATCCCTTTGGCCCTAAGTTGATGGTTCTCAGTACATAGACTGGGAGTTACTGTTCACACTCTTAGATGCCCAAGTACTCTTCTCCGACGTTGGAATCGAACCTTAACCACATTTTTCTACCGATTCCTTAGTCCCGGTGGGTCAGATGGTGGCACTCACGTTCACAATCTTTCCACCTCCGGAGAGGAGTGAAGACTAAAACCCCACTTCATCTCCTATGTTGCGGGACCGGAATCCGGTCGCGCGCACAAATTACACAATGGGAGTAGAAGCTACGCCAGTTACGAAAGACATTAAGCTGGGGCCAAGAGCAACGGTAACCTGTCGCGATATCCCCGACTCAACGTGAGTTCCTTGCCTGTGGTGAGAATCACCACATATTCCCCCGTAAACCACGGCCGGAGCTCCTTGATCCGCTTCCGGTTCACAATGACCGACCGATGAATACGGATGAAATCCGAGTCGGACAGCTTCGACTCGAAGGAACTCATCGTGTCGCGAGTCAGGTACTCGTTTCCGCCGCTGTGCAACCGAACGTAGTTGCCCGCAGCTTCCAGGTAGTCGATCTCGTCCAGTTGGATGAAGACCGTCCGGCCAGCCGACTTGATCGGGAACCGCTTCAGGCCACGACGCTCCACCATGCTCTCCATGAACCCGGACAGCCGGGAACGCTGGTACGTGCGCCGGAATTCCAGCTCCTTTTTCGCCCGTGAAAGAGCTCCCGCAAGACGCGCTTCTTCGAAGGGCTTCAACAGGTAATCGAGAGCATGAACTTCGAATGCGCGCAGGGTGTAGCGATCGTATGCTGTCACGAAGATCACGATCGGCATGTTGTCGATCCCAACGGCATCGATGACGTCAAAGCCGTTCATCTCCGGTATCTCGATATCGAGGAAAACCAAGTCGGGCTTCAGTGACTCAATCTTCTGGACGGCGCTATTTCCATCACTGGCGATGCCCACGACGTGAATTTCGGGATCGGTGAGCAACATGCGATGCAGCGCATTTGCTGCCAGTCTCTCGTCTTCGACAATTAGTGCTTTTACTGTGCTCATCCGACAGACTCCTCTTTGGTGATATTCGTCTCCAGTGACTGAAAAGGCAATTCGATCCAGACCTGAGCCCCTTGTCCTGCAGGTCGAAGTTCAAACACGAAATCGCTTCCAAACAATTGCGACAACCTGGCCCGGGTATTTGCCAAACCGATACCGCTCGAGTGAGCGGACGGCGCCGGAGGGCGTCCATCGTCGGTGATCGTGATCTTCAGGCGGTCACCAATCCTTGCCGCCCGTATCTCGATCGTGCCTCCGGAAGCCTTTTTGCTGATCCCGTGCCGAATTGCGTTCTCCACCAGCGGTTGCAACAACAGATTGGGAACCGCAGCGTCCAGCACCTCAGGAGTAACTTCCTTTATGACCTTTAGCCGCTCTTCGAACCTCGTCTTCTCGATATCGAGGTAGCTATCCAGGAACTCCAACTCTTCCTGCAACGGCACCATGTTGGATGAGACGTGGTCCAGCGAAAGTCGCAGTAAATTACTGAGACGGGAGATCATCAACTGGGCCTTGCGACTGTTCTGCGGGGCAAGGTTGTAAATGGTGTTCAAGGTGTTGAAGAGGAAATGCGGCTGAAGTTGCATCTTCAACACTTGCAACTCGGCGGAAGCGAGTCTCGTGGCCAGCCTTTCCTCGTTCAGCGCGCGCCGTTGCATTTCCTGCGCATAGACCCACGCATTAAAGGCGATCACGATACAGGTGAATCCCATCGCGTCATTCAGAACGAAGGATCGAATGGCGATCGTCACCTTTTCCTTGTACGTGTACTCCAAGGTCTTGGCATTGGCCATCGGGCGCACAACGAAGGGCAAAACGAAGGGCCGAACCGTGACGTGCGCGATCATGAAGGCAAAGCCCATCAGAAGATAGATCGCGACTCGCGGCGCCCACCGATTGAACCGGGCGTGAACATGAAAGAGCGCCATGATGACCGGAACGGTCAGTGCGGCTCGGAGCCATGCGTCACCGACGGTGAGATAAAGCAGTCGCTCCAGCGGGAACGAACTGCGCTCATCCATGGTGTTGGCGTAGCTCTGGAACGCCGCCATGATGCCGAACAACGTCCACAAAATGAACGTCAGCAAGATCAGGCGACGGAAATTCCGGTTCTGTAGAGACGCTTCCAAGCGACCCCCCACCCTTTCGCGGTTAAGCATGACTCCCGTTTATCCTCCAGACAAGCGACTTCATCCCGAAAACAGGTACACTCACAACTCTGATTTCAGGCAGTTTATCCTCCGGAACACCCTTCTTGCCTCGTTATAATGGATTAAGTCCCTGAATGGAGATAATGCTGGAGTGCCCCTAGAGCTCAAGGCAACAATCAACCTACCGAAAACCGCGTTCCCCATGAAGGCCAATCTTCCGCAAAACGAGCCGAAGATGCTGAGCCGCTGGGAGGAGATGCGGATCTATGACTTAATCCGCGAATCCCGAAAAGGTGCTCCCCTGTACGTGCTCCACGACGGACCGCCGTACGCCAACGGCCCTATCCACCTGGGCACAGCCATCAATAAGTGTCTTAAGGACTTCATTGTTAAGTCCAAGACCATGGCCGGCTTCGATGCCCCTTATATCCCCGGGTGGGACTGCCACGGGTTGCCGATCGAAATCAAGGTCGACGAGTCGCTTGGCGGCAAGAAGCTCCAGATGGACCCGTTGACGGTTCGAAAGATCTGCCGCGAGTTCGCCCAGAAATACCTCGATCTCCAGCGTAAGCAGTTCAAGCGCATCGGTGTGTTCGGACGCTTTGACGACCCATACTCCACCATGAATCCTCAGTATGAGGCGGCGGTCGTCAGCGCACTCTATAGCTTCTTCGAAAAGGACGCTATCTACAAAGGACTGCGCCCGGTGTATTGGTGCATCCACGACATGACGGCGCTCGCCGAAGCGGAAGTCGAGTACGAGAATCACACGAGCCCCAGCATCTGGGTGAAGTACCGGCTGCAATCGGATCCGCGCGACATTGATTCTCGTCTTGCGGACGAGCGCATCCATCTCGGGAAAGAGATCAACACCATCATCTGGACCACCACACCGTGGACCCTTCCCGCTTCGATGGCAGTAGCGTTCCATCCAGATGAAGAGTACGTGGCTCTCGCCACCAACGACGCTATCTACATCGTCGCCGAGAAGCTGGCGAAGGTGACTGCGGAGAACTGCGGCTTTACGGACTACAAGGAAATAGCGCGCTTCCCTGGCCGGAAGCTTGAACATGCGTACTTCTACCACCCGTTCCTGCCCTGGGAAGAGCGGAAGATCGTCGGCGTACTTGCCGAATACGTCACCATGGACCAGGGCACGGGCGCTGTCCACACCGCGCCTTCGCACGGTGCTGACGATTTCTACACCGGCGTGAAGTACAAGCTCGATCAGACCTGCAACGTGGATGCCGCAGGTCGCCTTGTGCAGGGACTTCCCGAGTACCAGGGTGAAACCGTCTTCAAAGCGAATCCGAAGATCGTGGAACTCCTGAAGTCGAGAAACGTATTGCTTCATTACGAGAAGATCGAGCACTCATATCCTCATTGTTGGCGTTGCCACAATCCGGTGATCTTCCGCGCGACTGAACAGTGGTTCATCTCCATGGAATCCAACATGGACGGCAAGGGCACCACCCTGCGTCAGCGGTCGTTAGAAGAGACGCGCAAGGTGAAATGGGATCCAGCCTGGGGCGAAGAGCGCATCGGCAACATGTTCGCCACCCGGCCCGACTGGTGTATTTCGCGCCAGCGCGTTTGGGGTGTTCCCATCGCCGTGTTCTTCTGCAAAGGCTGCAAGCACATCCTGAATAATCCGGAAGTGCACAAAGCTGTCGTGGACATGTTCGCAAAGGAAGGCGCCGACTCGTGGTATCGCACGCCGGCCGAATCCATTCTTCCGGCTGGAACCAAGTGCCCGAAGTGCGGCGATGCGAAGTTCGAAAAGGAGATGGACATCATCGATGTCTGGTTCGAATCCGGTTCGAGCTACTTGTCGGTTCAGTCGAACGAGGCGGGATTCCCCTGGCCTGCGGATATGTACCTTGAAGGCGGCGATCAATATCGCGGATGGTTCCATTCCTCCATGCTCTGCGCCATCGGTGCAAAGAACTCTTCGCCTTACAAAGGCGTGATCACGCACGGCTGGACGCTCGACGATCAAGGGCGCGCGCAATCGAAGTCCATCGGAAATACCACGGACCCGGTCGAAGTGGCCGAGAAGATGGGCGGGGAGATCGTCCGTTTATGGGCGTCATCGGTTGACTTCCGAGAAGACGTGGTCGGCTCCGAAACGCTCATGCAGCGGGTGGCCGAGAATTACCGCAAAATCCGCAACACCTTCCGGTACATCCTTGGGAACCTGAACGAATTCGATCCGTCGAAGCACGCGGTACCGTTTGCGGAAATGGAAGAGATCGATCGCTACATCTTGTTGCGGACAGCTGAGCTCTCCCGCGAGGTTCGGAAGTGGTACGAACAGTTTCAGTTCCACAAGGTCTATCAGTTGCTTCTGACCTTTAGCTCGGTTGACCTTAGCGCCGTCTATTTCGACATTCTTAAGGACCGGCTCTACACGTCGGCGCCAAACGGGAAACCCCGGCGCTCGGGTCAGACGGCTCTCTGGAAGATCGGAGAAACGCTTGTCCGGCTGGCTGCGCCGATCATGAGCTTCACGGCCGAAGAATTCTGGCAGTTCCTGCCGCCCGTAAGCGATCGTCCGAAGTCCGTGCACATAACCAAGTTCATGGACGAAGCGGAACTTGCAGGCACGGCTGATGCCCAGTTGATCGCGGACTGGCAGACTCTTTTACGTACACGCGACGACGTTCTGAAAGCGCTGGAAGAGGCCCGGAACAACAAACAAATTGGCAGTGGGTTAGAAGCGAAGGTGGTGCTAGACGTTCCAGCCAGCATCTATCCTGTTCTGGAGCAGCACGCAAGCCAACTGCGCTACATCTATATTGTGTCGGCGGTTGAGCTCGGAAAGAGTGCAGAGACGAACGGCACCGGGACGGTGAAGGTCACCGTGGAGCGCGCTCCTGGACAGAAATGCGAGCGCTGTTGGAACTACTCGACCCACGTTGGCGAGTACACTCCATATCCGACGGTATGCGAACGTTGTGCGGCGGTTTTGCCTGAGTTTGAATCCGCCGCCGGAGCTTCTTAGGAACTATGAGCGCGAATCACGCACGGGGATTTCACGTATTCGTTGCGTTTGGGGTGCTTGCACTCGACCGCTTCTCGAAGTGGTTGGTTGCAAGCCGTATTAACCTCCACGATACGATTACGGTTATCCCCGGGTTCTTTCGCATCACCCACGTCGAAAACAGCGGCGCCGCGTTTGGCTTGTTTTCTGATTCGTCGTTCGAGTGGAAGCTCGCGTTGCTCATCCTCTTTTCGCTCGTCGCTCTCGCCGTGGTGAGTGTTCTGCTTTGGAAGAACAGCCATATCGTGAACGCCACCGGGACCGCCCTATCCCTCATCATGGGCGGCGCGCTCGGGAACCTGTGGGACCGCATGATCTCCGGTCATGTGGTCGACTTTCTCGACTTCAACATCGGAAGCTACCACTGGCCATCGTTTAATGTTGCCGACAGCGCCATCGTGATCGGTGCGTTTCTATTGGTGGGCGATATTCTGTGGAGCAAGACACCCGAGCACGAGCGCGTTCGGTAGCAAATCTGTAGTCCCAACTTCCCCAAAATCCCGTAATCTTTCCTGGTCGCCCTCCGTCTAAATGAGGAACAAAGTTGTATGCTGCGGGTTAACAAAACTATGCGTGCGCCATCTTTATTTTTGATCGTTTTGTCTGTCTCTTTGGCCGTGTCCGCCCAGCAGGGCCCACCTCCCGGCGGACATCCCCGTGGTGAGTTCCGCAATTTGGATCGCGTTGCTGGAACCGTGGTCTCCATCAGCGCCGATGCCGTTGTCATTAAGCCTGAGACGGGCGACAGCGTGACCGTAAAGATCAGCCCGGAGACTCGTATCCGCAAAGACCGGAATGAGGCGAAACTGTCCGACTTCAAGGCCGGTGACCGTATCTTCGCGGCCGGAAAGCTGAATGAAGATAAGAGCCTTGCTGCCGTGATGATCGGTGGTGGTGAGATGGGCGGCGGCCGAATGATGATGATGGGCCCTGGAGGACAGCCTCCCTCACCTGAAGAATTGGTAAAGATGGGGCTCGGTACCAGATTTGTCGTCGGCGAGGTCAAGGCGATTGACGAAACCAAGCTCATCATTCTTCGGCCTGACGGTCAAAGCCAAACCATTGAAGTAGACGAAAGCACATCGTTCCGTAGCGGTCGCGACGAAAGCGTCACGCTTGCCGACGTGAAGGTCGGCGATCGCATCATGGCCCGTGGCGAGATGAAGAACGGGATCTTCGTTCCGCAGTCGCTGCGGATTGGCGGAGGACCGGGCGGTCCGATGATCTTTGAACGCCATGGCGAGGGCGATGCTCCTCCACAGCAACACAAGTAAACTCATGCGCAGAGTGCTTCTCATCTTCATACCGATCCTTCTGGTCTTGGCGGCGTCGGCTCAGAACGATGCCACGGCAGCGACCTCACTGACCCAGACGTTCGAGATTCGCGGAACGGCAACATCCGGCAAAACGCCGCTGCCCGGCGTCACGATTACGGCAACGAACACCCTCACCGGAAAGAAGATCGCCACATCTACCGACGCGCAGGGCAACTTCGTGCTTCAACCGCCGGCACGCGGCCGTTGGGTGATCAAGGCCGACTTCCCTGCCTTCGCAGCGGTAACAAAGGAAGCTGTCATCAATCCCAGCACTCCTTCCGCGCGCGTTGATCTCGATCTCGTCCTTCTCTCTCGCGTTCCGAAAACCACCGATCAAGTCGCGCTCCAGCAGACGCTCGCGGGAGTGATGAACAATCGCGGCGCTCAATCACTTTCCCTGACGGGAACCGGCATGCAAGGCGACGGAAGCACTTCCGATATGCCGACGGACGCCCCCGCCATGGCAAGTTCTGCCGATGCGATGAATGAGTCGGTCTCGTTTGCCGGTTCCTCCGGCCGAACCCAGGATTTTGGCAGCCACGTGGACGACATTCGCGACCGCATCGAAGAAATGCGCGCACGAGGCGAACTCGGCCAGGGCGGCGACATGATGATGATGGGCGGCGGTCCCGGCGGAGGTCCAGGCAACGTCGTGATCATCGCTGGACCCGGTGGTGGCGGGGGCCCGGGGATGCCGCGCATGAGAATTGGGCGTGGAAATCTGAACCGTCCTCACGGATCGATCTTCTATTCCGCAGGAAACTCCATCTTTGACGCTGCCCCATATTCCTTGAGTGGCACTGCGGCCGATAAGCCTGAGTACTCATCGAATCGATTCGGCGGAACCATCGGCGGACCGTTGCCGAAATTCATCGACCCTTCGCAGAAGACTTTTACGTTTCTGAACATATTCGGCACACGCTCCTCGAATCCATACCAGGTCTTCTCGCATGTGCCGACCGCACTCGAACGCAGCGGCGACTTCTCGCAGACATTACTGTCCAACGGTCAGAGCGTCCAAATCTACGACCCGAACACTGGCACCGTGGGCAACAAGATCAGCAATATCGATCCCATCGCATCCGGACTGCTCAATTACATCCCGTTGCCGAACCAGCCTGGCCTTCAGAACTACCGCTTCAGCGATTCCGCCGAAAACAACAGTGTGAACATTGGTTTTCGCATCATGCGGTCCTTCGGTTCTGGCGCTTCTGCCGGGCCGCGTCGCGGACCGTTTGGCCGGAACAACATCAACTTCGGACTGAACTACACGAACAGTGACAGCGACCAGTTGCGTCCATTTCAGACTGTCCGGGGCACCTCGAAGAGTACGGGGTGGAACGTTAACGGCGGATATACCAAGAGCTTCGGCAAATGGACGAACCAGCTTCGCGTCAGCTACAACCGTAATAAGATCGACATCACCAACCTGTATGCGGGTATTACTGACATTGAGGGAGGACTTGGCATCACCGGTGTCTCACAGAACCCGCAGGATTGGGGACTTCCTTCTTTAGCTTTCGCGAACTACTCAGGTCTGTCCGATGTTTCTCCTGTCCTGAGAACTGACAACAACATCATGTTGGGCGATACCGTCATGTGGCGTCGCGGGAAGCACAATATTCGCTTCGGAGGCGATTACCGCCGCCAGCTCACTAATCTAAAGAGCAACACGAATCCCCGCGGCTCCTTCACGTTCACCGGCTTGGCCACTTCCATTAACGGTGCCACCGGAACCGGCTACGACTTCGCCGACTTCCTGCTCGGTATTCCGCAACAGACCTCCATTCAGTACAGTCCGAACCAGTACTCCTTTGCGTCGAACGGCTGGAACTTTTTCTTCATGGATGATTGGCGGGTCGCCGCGAATCTCAGCGTTAACGTCGGACTGCGTTACGAATACACCGGCCCATTCACGGAAGCGCACAATCAGCTCGTGAATCTCGATCCCTCATCAGGATTCACCGGGGTCGTTCCCGTACAACCGGGGCAATCGAGTCCAAACAACGGCGTCTATCCAAATTCTTTAGTAAACCCGGATCGTAATAACTGGGCGCCGCGCATCGGCATCGCGTGGAAGCCGATGGACAAAACGGTCGTCCGCGCCGGCTATGGCATTAACTACAACCTTGCGCAGTATCGAAGCATTGTCCAGCAGCTCGCCTTCCAGCCACCATTTTCGTTTACGCAGACAAACGTGCTGTCTCCCTCCACGCCACTGTCTCTGGCCAATGGCTTTCCCGCAGCTACCGAAGGCATTACCAACAACTACGGCATCGACGTGAATTACGGCCTTGGCTATGTGCAGATGTGGAACCTCAACATCCAGCGAGAGCTTAAGGGCAACTTCATGTTGAATGTCGGTTATACCGGCAGCAAGGGAACCGGACTTGACATTGTGCGCGCACCGAATCGCGGGCCTGAAGGACTTCGCATCGAAGGCGTACAGCCTTTCCTGTGGGAATCGTCGGAGGGCAGTTCGATCCTTCACGCTGGCAACGTTCGTCTGCGCAGGCGTTTCACCAAAGGAGTTTCCTTCGGCGCGACTTACACCTTCTCGAAATCCATCGACAACGCGTCCTCGATCGGAGGGGGCGCCACCGTTGTGGCTCAAAACGATCTGGATCTCGCCGCCGAGCGGGGCCTCTCCAGTTTCGACCAACGCCACAGGTTCACAGGCGATTTCATGATCGGGCTTCCCTTTGGCGACGGGCGCAAGTGGCTTTCACACCCAGGAATGCTTCGCACAGTGTTTGGCGATTGGAACTGGAATGGCAGCTTCAACATCGCTTCCGGATTCCCTTTCACCGCGCGCATCCTCGGCAGCTATAGCGATGTCAGCCGTGGCACCAACGGCACTCTCCGCGCCGACTATACCGGTGCTCCAATCTCTCTCGATAGCCGCTCTGTGCAGCAATGGTTCAACACAGCGGCGTTCGTGCTTCCCGCTACCGGACAATTTGGCAATGCAGGCCGCAATACGATCGTTGGCCCCTCGACGGTCACCTTCAACATGTCCCTGGGTAAGGAGATTCAACTCAGGGAGATGATGGGCCTCGAGATTCGCGCCGATGCGACCAACATCTTCAACACGCCGCAGTTCACCAGTATTGACACCGTCGTGAATTCGCCTACATTCGGACAGGTGGTAGGCGTGGGATCAACCCGACGGATTCAACTTTCGGCGAGGTACCGCTTCTAGCATCATGACCATTCTTCCCCATCGCGGGTTACACCGCTTCACGGCAGCCGCACTCGCTCTCGTCTTCGCCTTGTCGCCATTGTCGGCCGTGGCGCAACAGGCAGCCGCCAGCTACACGTTTCGGGTGAACTCCGACCTCGTGCTGGTCAACATTGTTGCTCGCGACAAGTCCGGCAATTTGGTTCGCGACCTGAAGCGTGATGACTTCACCGTTCAGGAAGACGGCAAGGCACAGCAGATCCAGTCCTTCGATCTCCTTACCCCTGATGCCGCGCCTCCCGCAGACGCCCTTGTTCAGACAGCAACTACCACAAAGACCCAGGCTGGACCACGCATCGTCGCACCCGGCAATGCGCCCAATGAACTCATCCGCGACAAGCGACTTATCGTTCTGTTCTTCGATCTCAGCGCCATGGAACCCGAGGAAGTCGATCGCGCGGTGAAGTCCGCCCGCGACTATGTTGACAAGCAGATGTCCTCCGCCGATCTGGTCGGCGTCGTCACGCTCGGCGACTCCATGCAGGTGGCGCAGGAATTCACGGATAACCGTGATGCTCTCCGGACAGTGATCGCTCGCATCGGGGGAACCGAAGGCGAAGGCTTTCAGGCGGAAGACACAACTTCGGAGACCGGTGCCCAATACACTCCCGACGATAGCGAATACAACATCTTCAATTCCGATCGCCGATTACAGGCCATCACGGCTCTATCTCAGTCGCTCTCTCGGTTCCAGCAGAAGAAATCGATCCTCTACTTCTCGGGAGGCATGGAGCGCACCGGCACGGAAAATCAGTCGCAGTTACGCACAGCCATCAACACTGCGGTTCGCTCCAACGTTTCGCTTTATGCCGTCGACAGTCGTGGCCTTCAGGCACTTCCGCCGGGTGGCGACTCGAGTCGCGCCAGCCTGCGTGGCGTAAGCGCTTATTCCGGCGCTGCCGTACAAAGCGATCTCGATTCCAACTTCTCCTCACAGGAGACCCTCGTTACGCTTGCCTCGGACACTGGTGGCAAGGCCTTTCTCGACAGCAACGATTTCTCTCCGGCATTCAAGCGCATCCAGGCCGATACATCTTCTTACTACCTGCTTGGATATCGCAGCACGAACAAGAACATGGACGGGCGCTACCGTCGTATCACCATCAAGATCAATCGCAAAGATTTGAAGCTTGAGTATCGTCCCGGCTATTACGGACCGCGTGATTTCGCCCACTCCTCAAAAGAAGACCGCGAAACGGAACTCGAGGAAGAAATGATGGCCGAACTCCCTCGCACAGACCTTCCGGTCTACCTGGAGACCGCATTCTTCCGTATGCAGAATGATCGTTATTACGTTCCAGTCTCGATCGTTGTGCCCGGGTCGGCCATTCCGGTGCGAGGCAATGCCACCGACAAGACAACCGCTGTCTTGGACATTCTCGGTCTGGTCCGCGAAGCAGGGACAAAGTTCCCGGTCGGCAATGTTCGTGACACTGTCAAGATTGGCGTCGATGCCGGAAGCGGCACCGCTCGCAAGAATGTGCAGTACTCCACCGGATTCAATCTTCCCCCGGGCAAGTATTCGCTGAAGTTCGTTATCCGCGATAACCAGGATGGTCGCATCGGAACGTTCGAAACCACGCTGACGGTACCCGATCTGAAGAAATCTCCACTGAAGATGAGTTCCATCATCCTTTCTTCGCAGGCCGGACCGGCCGGTAAAGAAAAGAAGAGTCCTCTGGTACGCAACGGGGCGGAAATCCTTCCCAACCTGGCTCACGTCTTCTCGAATGGCCAGAAGATGACGGTGTTCTTCGAGGTTTACGAACCGGCAAAGATGAAATCGCCGGACGGGAAGAACGGCAATGCTGTCCGGGTCCTCACCGCACTTCAGTTCTTTAGCGGACGCGTGAAGGTTTTCGAGACGCCGGTGGTGGAAGCCGGTGTCATCACTACACCAGAAAGAAAAGCGGCATCGTTCCAATTGGACGTGCCGCTTCAAGACCTCAAACCCGGCTGGTACACCTGCCAGTTAAGCGTCATCGACGACGCCAGCGGAGCGTTCGCGTTTCCACGCTTCGCTGTGCGCGTCGACGAACGCCGCAACTAGGGTTCATACCGGATCGGCAGATATTTCGGTTCCCACATCGCCTGACGAAGGTTGTCCTCAAGTCCTTCCAGGATATCTTCGTCAGCGTATCCTTCTTTCACTGCTTGCCGAACCGTGGCACAAGCCACTGCCAGCGAGCACTCGCGAATCCTCGACAGTTGCGGATATACCGCCGTTTCAGCCAGGTCCTCTTCCGTGACTTTCTCCGCAAGAGCGCGAGCTGCTTCCAGGAACATGCTGTCTGTGACGCGAGTGATTCTCGCGGCACTGATGCCCAGACCCACTCCCGGGAAAATGAAGGAGTTGTTACCCTGCCCGATGCGATACCGCTTGCCGTTGTACGTCACTGGGGCAAACGGACTTCCCGAAGCAACAATCGCCCGCCCGTCGGACCACTGGATCGCATCCTCGGCCGTGCATTCCGCCTTCGATGTCGGGTTCGACAACGGGAAGATGATGGGACGCTCATTGATACTTGCCATCATCTGGATCACGTCCTTGCTGAACGTACCCGGTGTTCCCGACGTGCCAAGCAGCACGGTCGGTTTGACGTTGCAAATCGTCTCGACCAAAGTGATCTTCGTCCGATCTGCACATCTGTACTTTGCGACTTCCTCAACGTCTCGAGCGTAAGTGGCTTTGAAATCTTCCAGATTCGTGCGCGCTTTTGTCACCAAGCCATGGCTGTCGACAGTCCAGACTTGCTTGCGTGCCTCAGATTCTGCCAACCCTTCCTGCACCATCGCCGACACGATCAGGTCCGAAATGCCCTGTGCCGATGCACCCGCACCCGCAAACACCACACGCTGGTCGCGCATGCGTCCACCGGTGATTCGTAACGCGCTAAAAAGGCCGGCGACAATCACGCCCGCCGTGCCCTGGATGTCGTCGTTGAACGAGCACAGCTTGTTACGGAAACGTTTCAACTGGTGGATGGCGTTGCCCTTCAGGAAGTCTTCCCATTGCAGTAGTGTGTTCGGAAATACCTTCTGGACAGCCGCGACAAACGCATCAACAAACGCCTGGTACTCTTCACCGCGAATGCGCTTGTGCTTCAGGCCGAGGTACAAGGGGTCCTTTAGCCGCTCTTCGTTGTCGGTGCCGACATCGAGTGTGATCGGAAGCGTGCTGTTCGGTGACACCCCGGCGCACAATGTGTAGAGACACAGCTTTCCGATCGGAATGCCCATTCCACCTGCGCCTTGATCGCCAAGTCCCAGGATGCGCTCACCATCAGTCACAACGATTACCGACGGATTCGAAATCTCGGAGTTGCGCAGGATGTTTTCGATGTGATCTTTCTGATCAATACTTATATAAAGGCCGCGGGCCCTGCGATAAATGTGGGAATACTTTTGGCATGCCTCTCCCACCACTGGCGTATAGACGATCGGCATCATCTCATCGATGTGCTCCAGCAGTAACCGGTAGAACAGAGTTTCGTTCCGGTCCTGCAGGCCGCTTAGATAGATGAACTTCTCCAAGTTCGTCGACTTGTTCAGGAAGTTCTCGTACGTCCTGTCCAGTTGCTGGCGCATGGTGGCAACGTGAGGGGGAATAAGACCGTTAAGGTCAAGCTCATCTCTTTCGCGAGTGGCGAAGGCAGTGCCCTTATTGGTGACCGGGTTCAGCAGCAAGGCCTTTCCTTTGGTGTCAACCGATAGGTACTTTTGCCCCGTCGCTGGATCGATTTTTACGGCTAGTTTCATTCCGATCTCCTTGATGGCAAAGCGATTACGCCTTCAAGTAAACCGGAAGGAATTCCACATGGCTGTGACGCACATACCCTTGTGACGTGATTCCGATGCTTCCTCAGGCGAATCGCTGGGGACAGCTCCAGGTAAGTATGCTCCGGTAAACCAGCCGTTTCCCTGCTTCTTTCGCCCGCTCCAGCCAAGCGGTACCCTCTCCCGGTACGGCCTGAAAGGAAACCTGGACAGTTACGGGGAGCAATCGCTGACAACATAGCCTCACTCTTGGGATATGCGATCCGCTGCTGACCACCAGTATCGTTTTCACCGCTGGATGCCTCTCCAACCAGGCTTTCAGTCCAACGATTTCGGTCATTGTTCCGAAGCTGCCCTTCTTGACCCAGGTAACCGTTCCCGGCGGATACTGCACAAAACAATGCCTCTCCGGGGCAGGGATCGTGGCCGCCAAAGCCAGCAGGTCCGGCTTTGGGTCGATCGGCAGCTTCGGAAATTTCCGGAGCTCAAATCGCGCGGTACTCAGTAATAAGGTTCGAGCGCGACCTCTTTCGAACTCGCCGATCGCAAATATCTTCCTCGATACCCTTCCGGCCAGCACGAAGATCGCGTCGTATGTGTCTTGTTCCGCAGCGCTCATTCCACGTAGCTTGTGAGTAGTTCTCGGTTTTGCTAAGTTAGCAGCGAATCGGTGTTGAAGCTACCGACCATGAAAACCCATTTGCTTCTACTCGCGTTTCTTGCCCTGTGCTCGGCTTCGTACAGCCAAAACAGTGCACCTGCCGCACAATCCCAAGCACCGGGTTCGGCCTCCAATTCGGGCAGCGCAAAGGTAGAACCGAACCGCTGCTTCGGATATCGTCTCGATGACCCCAAAGGCCAACGCTGCGGAATCACCTGCGACACCGGCCAGAGCGCACGGTGCACCAGCGTACCGCTCAACAGCCCGGGAGACCCGGTCTGCAACTGTGTGAAGGCGCAAGGAGTTGAAGGCGTAATGCCGTGGTCCTCTTGTCGCGCCGCAAAGAAATCACAAGAGGGCAAGGACATCGCGAGCTGCTCCATCGCCTGTGACAAAAGAACTGTCGCTACGTGCAAAGACGCTCCCAGCGAACCGGCAAGCGGAGAGCCGTCTTGTCGCTGCGAACCGAAACCTGCGGCTACTGCCGCGAAGCCAGCAAATCCAATTTCGAAGTAACTCCAGCCATCAGCACGAGCAGAGCTCCCGTTCAGAACACCCCAATCGTTCAGCCCTGCTTAGCCCTAATACAAACGGGCGCTCCCGAATGACATCTCACAACTGTTCGTATTCGGCTCAGGAGTCCCCAAAGGGTGTCGCTCAGAACCACGTACTTATCTCGTTGTACCGCTGTTGTGGCGATGTTTCTTGTCTTGTCCGGTATTTTGCCGGCACAACAGGGCGTTCCATCTTCCGAGCCCGCCAAAACCGCTCCACAGGTAAAGCAGGTCCTGCCTTCTTATGAAGGACAAAACGTTTCCAGCGTGGAAATCGCCGGACGTCCTGACATCAATGTCGACGAACTCAAGTCGCTGCTGGTCCAACAGCCTGGCCAGCCATTTACCCGCGCCAAAGTTGACGCCAGCATTGCCGCCCTAAAGGCGACCAAGCGTTTCAAAGACGTCCAACTTCAAATCGTTCCTGATCTCCAGGGAATACGTCTCCTGCTCGTAATTCAACCCGGACTCTACTTCGGGATGTATCGCTTCCCGGGGGCAATCAAGCGGTTCAACTACTCCCGTCTTCTGCAGGTCGCAAATTATCCTCCGGAAGGCCCTTACTCCATCGCCGACGTCAACAACGCCACTCGTGCGCTCACGGAATATTTTCAGAAGAGTGGCTACTTCCAGGCTCAAGTCCGCCCCGAGATCGACTCCGATCCGAAACACGGGCTCGTTAACGTTATCTTTCACACCACTCTCGGCAAGCGCGCCGACTTCGGAGAAATCAAGATCGAGGGCGCCACACCGGAGATGTCCCGGTTCCTTCAGGGGAAGCTCACGTCCATTGTCGCCCGCATGAAAGGGGCTGCGATTCGTCCGGGCAAGAAGTATTCGCTCCGTACCATCGAAAACGCCACCCGACGTTTGGAGAATACCCTGCTGAGCGAACACCGACTCTCCGCCACCGTGAAACTTCTCGGCGCGGACTATGATCCGGCCACGAACCGGGCCGACATCGCCTTCCACGTCGAACCCGGCCCCGAGATCAACGTTGACATCCAAGGGGCTCACGTCTGGAGCTGGACCAAGAAGAAACTCATTCCTGTCTACCAGCAGGTTGGAACGGATCCGGAGATTCTCCAGGAAGGCCGCCGCAACCTAATCTCGCACTTCCAGTCGAAGGGCTATTTCAACGTCCAGGTCTCGGTCAAAACCGAACAGAAGAAGAACGGTGAGCAGATTGTCTATCAGGTCACGAAAGGACCTCGTCACCGCGTTTCGGAAGTAGACGTTGAGGGAAATCACGCACTCCGTGAGGAAGAACTCGAACCAGTCGTGAAGGTCCAGGAGGGCCGCTGGATTCTGAACCGTGGCAACTACAGCGAGAAGCTTGTCCGGCAGAGCGTCAAAAACCTTGAGCAGGTCTACAAAGCCGCCGGCTTCAGCACCGTTCAGATCACTCCGGAGATCAAGCAGCGCGAAGGAGACATTTATGCCATCTTCCGCGTCAATGAAGGACCGCGCGACATCGTCGAATCCTTGCGCGTCGAGGGCAACAAGACCCTTCCTGTCTCACAGTTGGCGCCGAAGGGGCTGAAGGTAGTGGAAGGTCAGCCGTATTCACAGAAGCTATCCGATCAGGACCGCACCCAGATTATGGCGCGCTACCTGAACGAAGGCTATCTCACCGCTACGTTCCGCCAGACCGTAAAGCCGGTTGACAAGGACCCACACCGGCTCGCAGTTACGTATCAGATCTATGAAGGTCCACGCGTTACCGCCAACAGCATCATCACGATCGGCCGCGAAGACACGCGCCAATCCTTCATCGACCGTGTCGCGCAGCTTCGTCCGAACCGGCCGCTGACGGAAAGCGATATGCTCACTTCGGAAAGCCGCTTATACGAACCCGGTATCTTTGACTGGGCCGAAGTAGATCCGCGCCGCCAGATCACTACGCAATCTCACGAAGACGTCGTCGTGAAAGTTCACGAAGCGAAGCCGAATTCCATCACCTATGGATTCGGCTTCGAAGTGATTAACCGTGGCGGCAGCGTTCCGAGTGGCACGGTGGCCGTGCCGGGCATCCCTCCTGTCGGCCTATCCAAAGACTTCACCACGAACGAAAAACGTTTCTGGGGACCACGAGGTAACGTCGAGTACACGCGTCGCAATGTCCGCGGCAAGGCGGAAACCATCAGCATCAGTGGTCTTGCCGGACGACTCGACCAGCGCGGCATTTTCAGCTATCTGAACCCGCACTTCCGCTCCACGAACTGGGCATCCACCTTCACGATCTCCGGCGCGCATGACGCGACGAATCCGATATTTACCTCGCGATTCGCTGAATCGGGATTCCAGATCCAGCGCTATCTCGACCCGAAAAAGTCGCAGAACTTTACCATTCGGTACAGCTATCGCCAGACCGGTCTCACCCGGCTCTTGATCAAGGAACTGGTCCCGCAGGAAGACCAGCATCTTCGACTTTCAAGCCTGACCGCCACGTTCACCCGCGACAGTCGCGACAGTATCCTGGACGCACATCGCGGCCTTTACGAAAGCTTCGAACTCGGCGTCACGCCGAGTGCTCTGGGATCCAGCGTTACCTTTGCCCGGCTGCTTGCACAGACGGCGTACTACCATCGGCTCCCCAAGGAAATCATTTGGGCAAACAGCATTCGCCTCGGATTCCTGAAGCCTTTCGCAGGAAGTCACGTTCCGCTGAGTGAGCAGTTCTTCTCCGGCGGCGGCAGTACACTTCGTGGATTCGCCCTGAACGGAGCTGGACCTCAGCGGACGATCTCCGTCTGTAACAACCCAGCCGACATCAGCACCTGTGCTCCCACGTCGGTACCGGCTGGTGGAAATCAACTCTTCATCCTCAACTCGGAATTTCGTATTCCAGTTCCGATCAAGAAGGGCCTGGGAGTAGTTGCCTTTTACGACGGTGGTAACGTCTTCCGTACCATCGGCTTCAATGGCCAGTACACAAATACGCTCGGCTTCGGCATCCGATACGCAACTCCGGTTGGACCCGTTCGCTTCGATATCGGCCGCAACTTGAACGCGCCACCGGGAATCAAAGCTACTCAATACTTCATCACTTTGGGACAAGCATTTTGAGCGCCGCACCTTCATTACCGCCTGATTTTGGGCAGCCAGAAGACCAGCCGCCTCAGCTACCACCCCGACGTCCGCTCTGGAAACGAGTGCTTCTCTGGACCGGCATCGCACTTGCCGCTCTGGTCCTGCTTGTCTTTATCGGCATCCAGTTCATCCTGCACAGCAATACTGCGCACCAGTACATCTTGAATAAAGCTCAGCAGAGTGCGACCGACGCTCTGGGATCCGATGTGAAAGTCGGCCACTACTCGCTCACCTTCTCCGGCATCAGCCCGACGCTGGATCTCTATAACGTGGTGATTGCCGGCGCAGACCCGTATCCCAACCCGCCGCTGCTCCAGGTCGACCACATCCGAGTTGGTGTGCAGGTCGTCTCAGCTCTTCAGAAGAAGTGGTATCTCAACGACGTGGTGGTGAATCACCCCGTGGTGCGCGTCTTCGTTGATAAGGAAGGAAAAGACAATCTTCCTCAGACCAAGAAGAACAAGGATAAAAAGAGCAACACTGACCTGTTCGCATTAGGGGTTCGCCATGCTGTTCTGGATCGCGGCGAGGTCTACTACAACAACCGCAAGAGCATCATGCAGGCAGACCTGCACGACCTCGATTTCCGGGCGGCCTTCGACACCAGCAATCCCCGTTATTACGGCACCCTCGCCTACAGCAACGGCCATCTCCAGATGGAGTCGTTCGACACAATCAACCACAACTTCCGCGCGGAATTCGAATACGCGCCCGACCGAGTCGCTCTCACCAACGCCGTTCTACGCAGTGGACCATCGCACTTCACCGTCAACGCCACCCTTCGTGACTTTGCGAATCCGAAAATCGAAGCCGAGTACACGGCACTCATCGACAGCGGAGAGTTCCGTCAGATTTTGAAGAATCCCACGCTGCCCGTTGGGCTCATCGACGTAAACGGCAAAGTCCAATACGTCGCACAGCCGAACCGTCCCATGCTCGATGTCATAACGGTCGAAGGTTCTCTGGCCAGTCGCGGACTGCAACTTCGCACGCCTACCGTACGCACGGAAGTCCGCAACATCGGCGCCAACTACATCCTGCGGAACGGCAATGTCGAAGTTCGCAACCTGCATGCAAACGTCCTTGGGGGCGACCTGAACGGTACGCTCACAATGCGTGACATCAGCGGTGCCTCCAAATCGCAGCTCTCGGCAACGCTGCGGAGTGTCTCGCTCGCCGGCCTGAAAACCGCCATCAGCAATCCCGCCATTCAGAAGGTAGGGCTCTCGGGCTCGGTAAATGCGAAAGCCAACGCAACATGGGGCAAGACATTCAACGACCTCGTCGCCAATGCCGATGCGACCCTGAACGCCAACGTCGCACCATCGCAAACGTCGCCAAACAAGGTTCCGGTCGATGGCGTCGTACACGCTCGCTATTCCGCCCCCGGAAATACGATTACGCTTACCAACAGCTACCTCCGGATGCCGCAGACCTCCGTGAATCTGAACGGAACCGTCAGCGATAGATCGAGCCTGCAAGTAAATCTCCAGGCCAACGATCTCCACCAACTGGAGACCATCGCGGCAATGTTCCAAACGCAACCGAAGCCGCTAGGCCTTTACGGAACCGCCTCTTTCAATGGCAATGTGACCGGCTCGACCAGTGCCCCGCGCTTGAACGGACAGCTCGTCGCCGCAAATCTGAAAGTGAAAGGCACCGAGTGGCGCTCGCTACGAACCAGCGTCAGCGCGAGCCCATCGCAAATCGCGCTCCGCAATGGAAGCATCACTCCCATTCCGCGCGGACAGATCGAATTCGACTTGAACGCCGGACTACACAACTGGGGATTTACACCTAATAGCCCCTTCGAAGTTCGCCTCAACGGGCGCCAACTCGACGTCGCGAAACTCTCCCAGGCCGCCGGACTCACCCGTCCCGTGACCGGAATATTGAACGTCAGTGTGCAGGCTCACGGCACGCAACTAAGTCCGATAGGCAACGGCAGCATCGATCTTTCTCAGGCAAAAGTTGCGGGCGAAACCATCCAGCGTGCCAGCGTCAAATTCGAAGGCACGGGAGATAGTATCCGCACCAATCTTGACCTCCGCCTGCCCGCCGGATCCGCCAAAGGTACTGTCGATTACTTCCCGAAGCAGCAGGGGTACGACGCTCGTCTTGAGGCGAACGGAATCCGCCTCGACCAGTTGCAGTCGCTCAAGTCGCGGAACATGGAACTCGCGGGGGTACTGAACCTGAACGCCTCCGGAAAAGGGACTCTGAAAGATCCACAACTCGTCGCCAAGGCTGAAATCCCGAAACTGACAGTGCAGGGACAAACCTTCGACGGCATCACCTTGAACACTAACGTTGCCAATCACGTTGCAAATGTCGCACTCGATTCCCGGGTCCTCAACACTACTCTTACGGGGCGCGCCAAAATCAATCTAACTGGCGACTACTTCACTGAGGCGACCCTCAACACGGCATCCATTCCGCTGCAACCTATCATCGCGATCTACGCCCCTTCGCAGGCCGCCAACCTTACCGGGCAGACCGAACTACACGCCACTCTGCGTGGACCGCTGAAAAACAAGACGGCCATAGAGGCACACCTCACAATTCCGACACTCGCCGTCAACTATCGCAACGCCGTCCAAATTGGGCTTCCGCAGCCCCTTCGTGCTGACTACACGAACGGCGTGCTGAACATTCAGCGGACCGCCATTCGCGGCACCGGCACGGACCTTCAACTTCAGGGCAGCGTTCCTGTGGTCCAGGCGTCCGCTCCCATGTCGGTCCTTCTCGTTGGTACTGTCGATCTTCGCCTCGCGCAGATACTGAACCCCGATCTCGCCAGTTCCGGACAGCTTGTCTTCGACATCAACTCTTACGGTCGTCGCGCCGACCCGAACATTCAAGGACAGATCCGCATCGTCAATGCCGCCTTCGCTACCGGTGATGCTCCTCTCGGTCTTCAAAACGGGAACGGCGTCATCAACGTCACCCACAATCGCCTTGAGATCTCGCGATTCAACGGCACAGTCGGAGGAGGTACCGTCCAGGCTCGTGGCGGTGTGACTTACCGCCCGACAATCGGATTCGATCTCGCACTGAATGCAAAGGAAATCCGGCTCCTCTATCCTGATGGTGTTCGCTCCGGCCTCAGTACGAACATGACGCTCACCGGAACGCCGGAGACGGCCTATCTGCGTGGCCAGGTAAACGTCGACCAGGTTTCATTCACGCCAGCCTTCGACCTCATGGGACTGATGGGGCAGTTTGGCGGCGCAACAACTCCGCCGCCCGCACAAGGCTTCACCAGCAACCTGCAACTTGACCTCGGCATTCACACTCCGCAGGGGATTAACCTGTCGAGCCGCGAACTCAGCCTATCCGGCGGTCTCAACCTCAATGTACGGGGTACCGCCGCAGAACCAGTCGTGCTTGGACGAGTCAATCTCACAAACGGCGACCTGATCTTCCGCGGCAACCGTTACCTGCTTGAGGGAGCCACCGTGGACTTCGTCAATCCCACACGCACTCAACCGGTCCTCAACGCTTCCATCAACACCACGATCCAGCAATACAACATCGCCATGCGCTTTGAAGGACCGATCGACCGGATGCGCACCAGCTACACTTCGGACCCGGCGCTCCCACCGGCCGACATCATCAATCTCGTTGCATTCGGAAAGACTACGGAAGCCGCGGCGGCGAATCCCAATCCACCCGGAAGTCTCGGCGCTCAGTCTGCGATCGCCTCAGCCGTTGCCGGACAAGTGACCAGCCGACTGGAGAAGGTCGCCGGCATTTCGCATCTGTCGGTAGATCCCACCCTGGGAGGCACCGGTAGCGGTGGACAGGAAAACCCCGGCGCCACTGTCACCATTCAACAGCGCGTCACAAGCAAGTTTTTCGTGACGTTCTCTACCGACGTCACCTCAACGCAACGTCAGGTCATTCAGTTGGAATACCAGGTAAGTCCGCGCATGTCCGTTAGTGGCACGCGCGATCAGAACGGCGGATTCGCCATGGATACCAAGTTTAAGAAACGCTGGTGACGTTTAGTCACCAGCTCCGCTTGGCAATGAAACTCGTTTCGTAATGTGGTCCTGGATCCAGTGGGAATCCCACCAGCTTTTCGGATCGATCTGCACGCCTTCTAGCTGCATGCTGAAGTGGATGTGATCTCCGCCCGCGAGGCCGGTCTGGCCGCTCTTGCCGATGACCTCCCCTCGCTTCACCATTTGGCCATCTTTCACGCCGATCTCGCTCAAGTGACCGTAGATCGACTGCAGCCCGTAACCGTGATCGATCACGACGCAATTCCCATAGATCCCCAACGGTGCGGCGTATACCACTTTGCCGTCGTTCGTGGCCGTTACTCCGACGTGTTGCGTGACCGACAAATCGTAGCCAAGGTGAGTCTGCTGGTCGATCTTCTTGCCCTGGTAGAAGTAGTTCCGCACATCGGCGAAATTCGACTCCACCTTCGAATTCGGCTGTTGAATAAACGTCTGCGACCAGAGGAACTTCGGCTCGGTCTTAAACTTCAGGTCCGACAGTGTCTTATTGTTCGACCGGCGCATTTCGTTATTGATCTTCAGGAATCGCGTGACCAGGTCGCCCGAGCCATTCGGATCAAGTTCGTTGACCACCTTTTGGAGAAATTTTTCGTCGAGTTTTAGGTCTCGAATGCGGTATTTCGGCTGTTCCTTCTTCGGGAACTGGTACACGATGCCACCGGTCACCGTATCTCCCGCGGCGTTCTTCGCGTACACGAGCGGCGCTGTTCCTTCTGGCGTATTCCACGGGTATGCGAAGATCGAAAAGTATCCGGGCTTCCCTCCCGGCATCTGCCAGGCGCGGAACGTATAATCGCCCACCCGCACTCCGCCTTCAGTCCAGCCGCCACCCAAGTTGAATGTCACCAACTCGGCCATTCCGAGATAGAGGTAATGCTGGTCGGAGTCAACGCTCACTGTCGGCGGCTGCGACGATACCTTCACAGCCTTCTCTGCGCGTGCGGTTGCCGCCCGGAAATCGTTCGAGGTCGCCTCGACTACCAGCTTCGCGTCGCCATCCTTCAATTGCGGTACAGATCGCGTGCCCACGTTGAAGTTCGCGACCGTGTCAGGCACGTTGCGCTGCCATCTCCAGCGCGTGGCCGGCTGTGAGGTCTCCCACACCTGATGCCGTGCACCGTTTTGCTCGATATACGCCACCACGTGACGTACTCCATGAGGCGCTTTCACGGTGACGCTGACCGGCGTCGTCTGCCCAACGACGTCGAGGGCCGGCGGGATTTCCACCGCTGGCTTTGCCGACAGGAAGAACAGGACACCAATCGCTACGAAGACGAGAACAATGAGTACAAAGAGGAAGGTCCGCACAATGGAAATCAGCATAGCACGCGCGGACCCAACTTCATTTAGAGGTAATCACCGATGCAACTGCGCAGTTCGCGTCCTTCAACCCTAGTTTCCTGAAGATCATCATCGCCGGGCACCAGTTCGTGAATGCCGACTGAAGCAAGTTCAGTCCCACAAACGCCGTCAGGTAATACCACTTCGGCGAAAACACATTCGCCAGTGCCATCGAGAGCAGTATCACCACTCCCGCCATCAACCTTAATGCACGTTCAACAGTCATATTCCCCTCTACACACTTGGTGTTTCGCACGTCACTTGCTCGCACTCGGCGATGTTCTCAGGTGAATGCATATGTGGTTCAACTTTGCCCAGTCTCTTCTGAACCATGTAGTACAGCACCGGGACAGCCATCCGTGACAGCAACGTTGAAGCGACCTCGCCGGCCATTAGCGAAACCGCCAGTCCCTGGAAGATCGGATCAAACAGGATTACGCTCGCGCCCACAACCACGGCCGCTGCGGTCAGCAGCATCGGACGGAACCTGACCGCCCCTGCATCGACCACCGCTTCTTCCAGAGACATCCCTTCCGAGCGGCGCAACTCAATGAAGTCCACGAGAATGATCGAGTTCCTCACGATGATTCCTGCCCCAGCGATGAATCCGATCATCGATGTCGCAGTGAAGAACGCCCCCAGCATCGCGTGTGCCGGCAGGATGCCGATCAAGGTCAGCGGGATTGGCGCCATGATGACCAGCGGCGTAATGAAGCTCCGGAACCAGCCCACTACCAGCACATAGATCAGGACCAGAACTGCCGCAAACGCCAGTCCCAGATCACGGAACACCTCGATGCTGATCTGCCACTCGCCATCCCACTTCATCGAGTACCGGTCCGTCGATTCCGGCTGCACGGCGTTATAGCGCTGCAGGGTGTATCCGGCCGGAAGCGTCAGTTTGTCGAGTGCGCGGTTCATTTTTAGAATCGCGTAAACCGGACTTTCTTCCCCACCCGCGACGTCACCGGTGACGTACACCACCCGCTGCATGTTCTTCCGGTACACGCTCTTGTCGATTGTGGTTTTCTCGAGGTGCGTCAGTTCGCCGATCGACACCTGCTGCCCGGAGGCCGTCGGCACCTTCAGGCTTTCAATCTGCTCGATGCTCGACCGGTCGGCCCGGCTGACCCTTACGTTGATGGGCACGTTTTCGCGGTCCGACGGCGTATGCAGCAGTCCCGCATCCATGCCGCTGAGCGCCAGTTGCACCGTGTTGGTCACATCTGCCGCCGAAACTCCGTGAAGTGCAGCTTTATCCAGATCGACCTTCAGGTCGTACTTCGGCTGCGGATCCTCCACGTACCAGTCCACATCCACCACGCCCGGAGTGTCCTTGAAGATCTGCTTCACCTGCTCGGCGACCTTCATCTGTCCGTTGAGGTCCGGACCATAGACTTCTGCAACCAGCGTCTGAAGTACCGGCGGCCCCGGCGGTACCTCGCTCACCTTGATGCGCGCGCCGAACGGTTCACCAATCTTCACCAGTTCCGGGCGAATTCGTCTGGCGATCTCATGGCTCTGTTGCGAGCGTTCATCCTTCCCAAGCAGGTTGACCTGGATATCCGCCTGGTTCGGACCTCGCCGCAGAAAATAGTGCCGCACAAGTCCGTTGAAGTTATACGGACCAGACGTGCCCGCATAGATCTGGTAATTCGCAATCTCTGGCTGCTTCGCCAAAAGGCTGCCGAGTGCCTGTGCCACACGAGTCGTTTGCTCCAGCGTCGTACCATCGGGCATGTCGACGATCACCTGGAACTCGCTCTTGTTGTCGAACGGCAGCATCTTCACTTTCACGAGTTTCAGCGGAACGAACATCACCGCCAGCAGAAGCAGAACCACCACGCCGCCGAGGAAAATATGCCGCTTTTTTCTTTCCGAGATCAGAGGGTTCATCACCCGGCGGTACAGCTTCGTAGTCCAGCCTTCCGTTTCATGGTGTCCATGGCCGCCTGAATCCAGAGCATAATGACGTAGCAGTCGCAGTGCCGCATACGGCGACACGACGAATGCCACAATCAATGAGAAGAGCATGGCTGCCGATGCGCCCACCGGGATCGGCTCCATGTACGGTCCCATCAGTCCGCGGACAAACGCCATCGGCAGAATCGCAGCGATTACTGCAAACGTAGCCAGGATCGTCGGGTTTCCAACCTCGTCCACCGCTTCCACTGCGACTTCCGTCAGCGATCGTCCCTTGTTCTGCGGAAGCCGGAAGTGCCGGACAATGTTCTCCACCACCACAATCGCGTCATCCACCAGGATGCCGATGCTGAAGATCAAGGCAAACAGCGTCACGCGGTTCAGCGTGTATCCATACAGATAGAAGATGGCCAGGGTCAGCGCCAGCGTTACGGGGATCGCTATCAGCACCACACCCGATTCGCGCCACCCAAGCGCCACGGCAATGAGCAGTGTCACCGAAAGCGTTGCGATAAACAGGTGCTTCAGCAGTTCGTCCGACTTCTCTTTTGCCGTCTCACCATAATTTCTCGTCGTGGTAATGTTCAGATCGGCTGGAACCGTGTTCCCTCTCAACGCGTGAATACGTTCCAGGACCTGCTCCGCAATGACAGTGGCATTTGTGCCCTTGCGTTTCGCGACCGTCAGCGTCACCGCCGGATAATCGACACCCGCGCCCTTCTCGCTCCCACCATTCCCGAAGAGCACATAATCCGACACCTCGGCCGGACCGTCCTCAATCGATGCCGCAACGTCTCGCAGATACACCGGACGCCCGTTCTTGACCGCCACTACTACCTGCTGCAAGTCCGCGGCGGAATTCAGAAAATGCCCAGCCTCAACTTTGAATTCATTATTCGATTGCGAGAAACTGCCGGCATCCGCCCGGGCGTTCGCTCCCTGGATCGCATTCACCACCTGCCCCGCGAAGACGCCGTATGCCGCCAGCCTCTGCGGATCCAGCATCACGCGTACGGTCCGCGGCAAACCGCCGATGATGTGCGTCTCTGAAACGTCATCAACCTGCTTGATCGTGTGTTCCAGTTCCGCCGCTACCTGCCGCAATCGCTGCGAATCGTAGTTCTTGCCCCACAGTGTCAACGCCAGGATTGGCACATCGTCAATCGAGCGCACCTTCACCAGTGGCTGCGACACTCCGCGTGGAATTTGGTCGAAGTGCGAGTAAAGCTGGTTGTAAGTCTTTACGATCGCATCCTCTTCTTTTGTGCCCACCTTGAATCGCAGGATCACCAGGCTGGCGCCGGGACGCGAGATCGAGTACACATACTCCACACCCGCAATTTGCCGAAGCAGTTTCTCCATCGGCACGCTGACGCGCTCTTCCACTTCTTGTGGAGTGGCGCCGGGCATGGACACCATCACGTCCAGCATCGGCACGATGATCTGTGGCTCTTCTTCGCGCGGTGTCTTCCAGATCGCAAACGCGCCGATCAGCAACGCTGCCGTGATCACCAGCGGCGTCAGCTTCGAGTCGATGAACCCGTGTGCAATTCTTCCCGCTAGTCCCCTGCTCATTACCGCACCTCGACGCGTTTTCCGCCGATCTCACGGTCGCCCGGCGAAAGCACGACCGATTCATTCGGACCTAATCCGGACAGCACTTCAAACCCATCGTCCCTCGTGTCGCCCACGGTCACATAACGGAGCGTTGCAATCTGGTCTGGTCCAACCACGAACACGCCCTTTAGCGCTCCGCGGTCCACAACCGCCGTCTTCGGAAGCACCAGCGAATCCCTCTCCCCGCGCGCTAAGCTCGCTCGTCCAAAAAGACCGCTGCGCAGCAACCTGTTTGCCGGCAACTCGACCTTCACCATGAACGTTCTCGAAGCCGGATCAGCCGATGGCACAATCTGCGTCACCTTGCCTGCAAGCTGCTCATCGGGATATGCATCCAGGCGCACCGGGACCGTTTCGCCAATCTTCACGAATCGCAGGCTTCCCTCGTCCACGGTCGCCTCGAGCCGATACCGCCCGGTCGCCTCCACTGTCACGATCGGTGACCCTGGGGTCGCCAGCATCCCCGGATCCATCATTCGACTGGTTACCACTCCATCAAACGGAGCGCGCAGCTTTGTGTATCCGAAGCCAGTCTGCGCCTGTGCGACGGCGGCTTTCGCCTGTGCTTGTCCGGCCTGCGCTGCTTCAGCTCTTGCCAGTGAGCCTTGGTATCTCGCCTTGATCTCGTCGTACTCCTGTGGGCTCACCGACTTTCTCTGGTACAACGTTTCGTACCGTTTCAACGTCGCTTCTGTCAGAGCACGCTCGGTCTGCGCCGCAGCCTGCTCATGCTGTGCAGCGGACAGCGCTGCCTGTGCGCGCTCCAACGACGCCTGCGCCTGTGCCGGATCAATCGACACCAGCACCTGTCCCGCTCTCACCGGGTCGCCTTCACGCACGCTCACGGCAGTCACATTGCCCATCACTTGCGCAGCGATCTGCGCCGTTTCAGCAGCCCGAACCGTACCGACCGCCATCACTGCATCCGGCACGCGTGTCATCGCAGTCTTATAAAGCTGGATGCCAGTGACTGTTTCGGGTACTGCTGTTTCGTGCTTCTGCGAGGAACACCCAACCGTCGCCGCTACCAGGGCCAAAGAGATCAACAAAGCTTTCTTCATTGCGTCACCACCGAGTTCTGTGGAGTGAGTGCGCCGCTTGCCAGTTCCAGCGCGGCGTAGCTGACTATGTTTCGATAAACCGATTGCCAATAATTCGTACGGCTCGCGCGATCCGCATCTTCCGCCCGCAACAGATCGGTGATGGTCACCAACCCCGTTTCATACCGGTCGCGCATGATCCGTAACGACTCTTCCGCTTGCTTCACACTTGCACGCGACACCTCAAGCATCTGCCGCGTGGCATCGTGCTCCAACCACGCCTTTCTCAGTTCCATCCGGACGTTGTCTTCCGCCATCTTTCGTGCCGCTTCTGCGCGCGACAGCATCGCCTTCTGCATCGAGAGCCGCGCTTCACGGTCGCGTGCAAATAGATCCACTCGAAGTTCCACGCCCGTCATCCAGTTCGTGCTGCCGTTCGCCGCGAGCGAAGCATTGTCTGCCTGCCAAGACCCAAACACATCCAGCCTCGGCCCATATGCGGCCTTCGCCGCCTTCACTCCGTTCTGCTGTGCGTCCACCTGCGAGCCAATCGCCAACAGGTCCGGACGCTGCTTCAACGCCCGAGCCTCGAATTCCTCCAGCCCTTCCACCGGCATCAACTTCTCATTCAGGACTGCCGTGGGCTCCTGCCCGTTCGGAAGTGCCATCCCCATCGCTGTTTCCAGTTGCGTCAATGCCAGCCTCAGTGCGCTCTTCGCCTGGATCGACTCCTGCTCTCTCGACGCCACGTTCACCCGAGCTGAAAGCGCATCTGACTCTACCGCCGCCCCTGCTTCCACGCGCGCCGTACTGCTATCGAGCATCGCCTTGGACGTCTTCAACGTCTGCTCCGCCATCTCGACTTGTTTTCGCGCCAATCCAACGGCGTAATACGCATCGATCACCCGGAACACCACTTCCTGGTCCGCGCGGCTAAGTTGCTGCTGCGACGCCTGCTCCATCGACTTCGCCTGTCGAATCTGGAAATTCTTCTGGAAGAAGTCGAACACGTTCCACTGCCCGCCTAACTTCGTGGAGAAGTTGCTGATGGGATCGGGATAGTTCAAACGGTCCAGTGCAAAGTCGGCCTGCGTAAACCGCGCCTGACGTAAGCGCGTTCCGAACGCGTACACCGGGTCATTGCCCAGCGTCGCCGTCTCAGTGAAGCTGACCCGCGGGAAGTAACTGCTTTTCGCAAGTGACACTTGCGCTTTCGCCATTTGCGAATCCGCCACTGCCATCTTGCGCGCCGGATTCTTTTCCAGCGCGATCGCCACCGCATCCGGTAAACCCAGGCCGGTCACGGTCTGTGCCGCGGCGGGCACCGTCACCACAACAAGCAATAAATAGAGAATGGAATATTTCCAGTTCTGCATATCGGCATAAAACCTTGAGCTTCTATGCGCATAAATGCAATCCCGGACGAGTTGTTACAGATTTGGAATTCCCGAAATGGAAATGCTAGGAGGGCTGACTTTCTGACAATCTTGCAAACTCTTGTTCCAGAAGTCTTTTCAGGCTGGCCGAGGTCTTGGTGTCGCAGGGGACCTCCAACGATTTGCACCGGTCCACCGCTCGGCTTAGATCATTCACAAACGCAATACAGGGCGGACAATCCGCCAGGTGCTTCTCAATCTTTTCGCACGACAAATCGTCTACCCGCTTGTCGATATACTCCGAGAGCGCCGCGAATAAGCGCTTGCACTCTACCGGCCTCGCAAGTCTGCCGCGCTTCTTCTTCTTCGATTTGCTCGGTGACGCCAATTCACGCCTCACGAACAGTCGCGCCCGATGCAACCGCACCCGCACCGTCCCCTCCCTAAGTCCCGTAATTTTCGCGACCTCGGAAGTGTTCAGGTCCTCCATGTCATGCAGCACAAGAATCAGCCGGTACTGCGGCGGGATTCGCAACACCGCCTCGTGAACGCGACGGGCTTCCTGCTTCGAGATCACCTGATGCTCCGGACTGTGATCTCCATCTTTGGTCAGCGACGCCAGTTCTTCGCTGTCCGGCATCAATTCATCCAGAGACAACGTGTGCTGCGGGGCGAACTTGCTTCTGCGCCGGCTCATCCAGCACCGGTTGCGGGTAACCTTATATAACCATACGGCCAGCGCTTGCGGCTCTTCCACGTTCGCCAGGTGCTTCACCGACGTCAGCAGCACATCCTGCGTCGTGTCCTCGGCGTCTTCCCGATGCCCGCAAACCTTCATGCTGAAAGAGAAAACCGTGTTCTGCAAAAGCGGCAACGCCTTCTCGACTTCGCCGGTTCGCAGCAGGTTCGCGGCTTCGATGATCTCTGGTCTCATCTACACCAATTATCGCAAATCGCGCCACCATTCCCATGTGATGCCCGTCATTGCCAGCCCCACCCGGAGTAGTAGTCTTCTCCGCTACTGGAAACCAGGAGAATGCACGTGACTTTCCTCAGAGCTTCCATCGTCATCATCGCCCTGCTTGCCATCGTTTTCGCCGCCGACCAGAAGCAGCCCAGCTTCGATGTCCCGGTACTTTCCACCGAAGTCAATCAGTTCGGTGGCCGTCCGGGCAGCTTCCATTTCGTCACCAACGAACAGACGATGGCCGACGCCCGCGAACTCAAAGACGCCATGGCTGCTCTTGACCGCCTCGACGCCGAGACTTCGAAACTCGACTTCTTCAGTCGTCAGGCGCTCGAACCCGATCTCAGGGTCGTCCGCAAGTTCGCCCTCAACGTTCACCTCGGACGCAACTCGAATGCCGGGCCCAAGGCGGCAGAAGTCGAAGCTCGCCTCAATGAAGCGAAGGGCAACTTCATGTGCGGCGCCTGCCACGGACACGGCATGCACCAGATGATGCATGGCGGCCAGGGCGGCGGCATGATGCGCGGCGGCCCCCACCAGGAGCAGCCCAGCAAGACCCCTGGACAGCCATTAACCCCGTCCAAGTAAGGCGACGTTGCCCAAAGTGGCTCAAATAGCGCCCTAGATGCGGGTTCACCTTGCCTTGGCCCGTGAAGTAACCACTAGGACTACGACCATTGGCATTTGAGTACTGTCCAGATGGCCCGCTAAGCTATTCCCTAAATAGCAGCAAAGTAACCTTACTTCGGGCAGATGCGAACGTCGGCTACCAATTTCGAAGCGTTCATTTATAGCGCCACCCCCTCGTTGGCCGCGCAGTGTACCAAGTCTTTTAACGATCTTCCGGCAAACTGGATCTCGTTCAAGGAACCCGAGGTCGCCGCTGATTTCCTGACCGACGACCGCTTCGACTTTGTCGTCCTCGATCTCGATTGCGCCCAGGGACGGACTCTTCTCCAGCAGCTTTGCGATACTGGCAAAGCCCGCCAGAGCGTTGTCCTCGCCGTGACCAGCGGGGCGGTCGATGCATCCAATCTTGCTCTCTGCTACAAGTTCGGCGTCTTTTACCCGGTTCGGCCCAGCGAGATTGCCGCCAACCTGCACCGCAGTATTCCCGTTGCAGAACGGTTGGCTCAGCACCGCACCGCCATCGTTCGGGAAGCGCAACCGGCTACCTCGGAGACCCGGCCGTCCCCCGAAATGCCCGAGTTGATCCTGGAGTTGATCCACACGTCCAAAGCATTCGCCTGGCTCTTCGCCCGGCTCGGAACCAGCATCCTTCGCAGGAAGCACCGGCTCGGCATTGTCGCGCAGGAACGTGCTGCCTCCCTGCTCAGTGCCGTAGCAACAATATGGTTCGTGCAGGAATCCACCGAGAACTTCCGCGGCCTGCTACACCTGGCGGCGCCGTCCGCCGGACCGACTTATCTCCTCGCCTTGTCCATTCTGTTGTGGATTTGTGCCAAGCAGCGCCGATTCACCAGCAAAAACAACGTTGTCTCAGCGACTCGTAATTAAGTTACGTCTCGTACTCCAAACTCATGCGATCCAAATGACACGGGTCTTGAGAATCTTCCGGTGCGTAATTGTTTGATCGGGGGAACGTGGCGTCCCATCCTATGTAACCCAAACTCATGTCATGGTAGGGCGTGATAAAACTGCGAATAGCGCGCAGGTGTCGAGTATGTTTGGGGGTAGTAAAGCTAGTGCAGGACTTACCTGAGACGGGAGAGAATATGTGAGAGGTATGCTCATGCTTCGTGCACTGCGCGACATGCTCTCCGCTGTGGCTCTTTATGTTCTCGTTCTTGGTGGTGGCCTATTCATCTCGCTCATCCTGATGTCAACGATCGGCTTCCTTCCATATAGCGATCGCCCTGGTCCCGGCTTCTACGGTGTCCATCTTCCTTCCGTGCAAGAGATTGGGTTTTATCTCAACTTCATCTGGTTTGCGCTAGTTGTGTTTGTCCTCTATTGGGGTGTGCTCCTTTACATACTGGTACGGTTGCTGGGGGCTTTGCACATGCCGATGTGGTTCATTCGCAGCGTGGGATTCGCCGTCGCTGGGATAGCAAGCCTTCTAGGCGTTGCTGGGGCCGGTTGGTACATAGCGCTTGCGAACGAAGTTGTGTACCTCGGCGGTGCACTTGGCGCAGCTTATGGCGCAATATTGCTACCTCGCTTCGCAGGAGAACGCCCACCTGAAACACGGCGATGGCGGCATTGGGCTTTGGCTCCCGCCCCTGTGCTGGTACTTCTTGGGATATTGATGTATCCCCTTCTGCCAGACAGAGACGCGCAGTCCCTTGACTTCCAGTTCATTCGATTGGCGCAGTCAGCAGACGGAGAAGAACTTGCGAACTCAGATCTTCCGGAGAAAGAAGTTCTTCGCTCCCTCGATCTGAAAGGGAAGTTACATTACGGATCATCGGGCTTGCGTGGCACATCTGACCTTCCGAAAGCACGAGTGCTGATTGTGTTCACTAGCGGTTTGGAAAATGAGGTGAGACTGAAACAGCCTAAGAAGACGAACGTCGTTTATGTTCAAACTGGGCCACGAACATTTGCTATGTACCCACCCAATGCCCCAACTCTCAGGCACAAGATCATCCTTCGACCACACCAAGAAACAAGCAGTGGGACTACTTACGAGGGAATCACCGAAGAAATAGAACCCCTTATCGGCGAACCCGGCAAGATGACTTGGTATCCCCCGCTGCCCGTTCGCCGCTGATTCACCCGGCGACGGTACGTTGTTGTCAGCCGTTAGGAATACTTCAAAGCCATATAAAAAGCCCTCGCGCGCACGCATTGGTCTGAAAACAAACTTGCCGCACGCTCTGGCAGAGTCGCCCTTCCCAGTACACGTTCCTAGTTACTCATGCCGATGGCAATTTGTTCACGCTGAACAAGATCGTTATCCTGCCGCCCACCAGAACCAAAGCCGATGGTTCGATTAGAAGTATGGCGCAGCACGGCATAATCACCGTCTTTCACGACGGCACAGCCAAATTCGGACTGCCAGCGTGCAACTATTGTCCGCTCGTCCTCGCGGTCCATGTCATCCATGAGGATGAGGCAGGTTGGCGAGAATTTGTCGGAGCAAACAGGATACAGGCCGTATCGCCCTCCCCTTGTAGCAGATGGCGGTCCATCGCAGATAACCAGATCGACTCCATTGGGGATGTCGGCACAATACCAGTCGAAGCCCTCGAATCTCTTAAGCGGTGCAACGGTTATCCGGTTCTTGCGGAGTAGTTTCTGCACTCTCGCTCCCCATTCGGCTTGATGTTCAAAGGTTGCAACGGGAACGCGAGCGAAGATGTCGAGCAAGATGGTGGTCAGCCCCGACCCGCACTCAAGGATGTGGCTTTGTGCGAATTGAGCGAGGCGACAAGTTTCTTTGAGAACGTCGATGTCGGCGCTCCACCCGCAATTGTTCCAGCCATAGGACATAGAGCGGAGCAGTGACACGCGCGAACCGAAAATGCGCAGGCCAAGGATCGAAATCCGAAATACGACCCGACGAAAAGCGTTGTGTAGCGCAAAGGTTAGATACATGGCGCTCCTTCTACCACGCAAGGTCGGTTTCAAAACGGGAATCGTGATCTTGTTCCAAAAACCGGAAAATCAGTGTGGAGAGCAAGCAGCAACGGGCAAGCCAATCTCAAACGATGTAAACGCAAGTACTTGAATTGATGGGGTTTTCAGGATGAGATTCGGGCGTTGAGTTTCACTGTTACCGTCAGTGTTCTGAGTAACTGCGGTTCGGCTTTCAAGTTTGGCGGAAGTGCCGATTCGGCGTAGGGGTGGCCGCAGAATTTGGTGCGCGTTTGCGAAGTTTCCACATGCAGAATTTGCTGATCTGAGCAGATACTGACACTTCGACGCGCGTCTGCTGATTACCTGTAGATTGTTGCTGAGATATGGCGTCCCCGACGGGATTCGAACCCGTGTTACCGCCGTGAAAGGGCGATGTCCTAGGCCGGGCTAGACGACGGGGACGCTTCTTAGGCTGGATGCTGCTCTACAACCTTTTGATCCTATCAGCCAACGTAAGATGCTGTCAAAGTTATCCCGCTCTTCTCTCGCTCACGCTTAGACGAATCCGCTTCCGCCAATTAGAATCGAACATGTGGGGTCGCGGGCTCACCGCCTGCATCACACCCTAACGAACGAAATGGCCGATCCACTTTATCTCAGCGTCTGGTTCCCGAGCTTCACTGCCATCGAGATGATGCCCCGCGCAGCGTCGGTGCTTAAGCTCTTCCCTTTTTCGACCGCGCGTCCGGGCGTTGAATATGTGTCTGTTCAGCCGGTTAACTGGAACGAGCCCACCGTGCTCGAGCGGCGCTTCCGTCCCGGTCTCGACGCCGACCAGGCCGTCGCCATCGCCGGCGACCTCCTGCACGACGACTACGGCTACATCTTTGAGGGCCGCTGGGATCTCTGGACTCGCAGCGAAGAAACCAACCAGTGGTCGATGGAACCCGCTCCGGCGAAGATCATCGTCAACGGCACCAGCTTCGACGATGGCAGCTACCAGCAGAACGGGCACATCCAGTTCGACTTCGGTCTCGACACGCCGTTCCTCTACGAAGACATCGAACTCGATGAGATGGACGAAGCCCGCGTTCGCTTCAACGTCCAGAAGCTCGTCAATTTCACCAACACTGTTGAGAAGAACTGCGGACTCAGTGGGCGCGTCCTCTGGTCGGAATCCGAAGAGAACCTGGCCCAGAAACTCGTGGCACGCCTCCAGAAGGTCCAGTAATCACCGCCCCAGCATCTGGCGTGCGTACTCTTTCACCACTTCCACCAGCTTGTTCGGTTCAAAGCTGCTGATCGTCATCGTCACCGGCCCCATGTCTGCGTCATTCGGCGACAGCCCGATGATCGGAATATCCCGGCTCTTCTGCCGAATCTTCTCCACCACTTCCTTTGCTCCCGGATTCGTCAGCTTGGAGTGAATCACCACGACGTGGATATCATTCTTCGCGAACAGCTCCAAGCCTTCGTCTCCCGAATAGGCGGTGAGCACATTCTGTTTCGCGCCTTCCACCATCAATTTGCGGCTGGACAAACCTTCAGGCTGCTCCACTTCGATCATCAGCACTGTTAACCGATACATGGCAGTACGATGCCCACCGCCTGCCTCACTTTGTCTTGCTTGCGCAGCTCAGGATTCCGTTTCCCGTAGACTGCCACCAAACACCCCACACTCGGGCATTCCCGGCGTCTTTTGGCCGCACCTACGAACCTCCCCTTAGCACCTCGCATCTATCCCGATACTTGAGTCCTGTCCACAGGTTCCAAGGAGGCTTAGCTCAATGTCCAAACGATTGCTTACACTCACTGTCGCATTGCTGATGCTCGCGTTTGCTGTTGCCTGCTCACAGCAGCGCGCCAACGCGCCCAGCCACAAAGATGCCGTCGAGAACGCACTCAAGTCCGGCGGATACGACAACGTTAACGTCGACGAAGATCGCGACAAGCGCGTCATTACCCTGAAGGGCGATGTTCGCTCCGAAGAAGACAAGGCCCGTGCTGCACAGCTCGCGCAGAACGCAGCCAACGGCATGGTCGTCGCCAATGAACTCGGCGTTCGCCCTGAAGGCGATGCCGGCGATCAGGCCAAGACCATCGACAAGAATACCGACGATGCGATTGAAAGCCACATGAAGGCCGCCATCGCAGCCCACAACTGGGACAACCAGCACATCAGCTACGACGCGAAGAATGGCGTCCTCACCCTTACCGGCGATGTTGACACCTCTGCCCAGCGCGAACAGGTCCAGAAAGTCGCGAAGGATATCCCTGGTGTTCAGCAGGTCGTGAATGAACTGGAAGTAAAGGGTAACGCCAAGAATTCTGCGGCTCGTCGCAAGGCTGCCGGCCGTTAAACCAAGCTCTTCATCAGTGTGGCTGGGCTTCGTGCCCAGCCTTTTTCGTTTACAGTCGGCGCATGAATCGTCCCCACCGCACATGCTCCAGCGGATGGTCCAGGTACAGCGCCATCTGCGACCGCCTCAACCACTGATCGGTCGGAATCGCCAGCGACCACAGTACCAGCACCGGCGCTCCCACCACGCTACTCTCCGGAACCGTGCCCCAATAACGGCTGTCCTCCGACTGGTCGCGATTATCGCCGAGCACGAACAGCTGTCCGTCCGGCACCACGATTGTCATCTGGCGTTCTCTGCACACCCGGCAATCGTGCCGTGCGTACGACTCATTCAGTGGCGCGCCGTTTACATACACCGACGCCCCGCGAAACTCCACCCGATCGCCGCCAACGGCAATCACCCGCTTCAGGAAGACTTCGCGCGCGTTCCTCGGGGACCGGAACGAAATCACTTCGCCCCGCTCCGGGCGCTTCCACCGAAACGCCAGCCGGTTCACCAACAGATGGTCGCCGACAAGCACGGTGCTCTCCATCGATGGCGTCGGCACCACCGCGACCTCGAACGTCGCGCAGAACGCGCACAACAACGCGACCGCGAGCGCTGCTCGCACATACTTCTTTTTGAAAAGCTGGAGCACTGCTTCCAGCTTACGTCTCGTCAGCCGTCGTTAGAATCCGCTCTACGCCTTAGACGAGGAGGCTCGAAATCCCCCTCGTCCAATCCGTGCGCTTGCCAGTCCTAGTCGCCGCCTCCTGCTGCGATGGTACGGTCGACCACCACTCCGCCCAACGGCCCGTGCGTCCCGCCGTGCAAGCCCTGCCCTTCAGATTCCCACGGCATGGCGAAATTCAAACGCCGCAGTTCGCTCAGCACCACGTACCGTACACGAGCGATCGCATTGTCGCGGACTTGAATCAGTCGGAAGCCTTGAAACGACGGCTGAATCACCGGCGCGCTCACCTCTTCCACCGATCCCTGGCCGTGCGGAACCTGCGGAGCCTCAGTCCCCTCCACCGTTTCCCTGTAGGGAGGCTTCGGCGGTGTAATCCGGAAGAAGCGTCCAAACCTCTGACGCGGATCAATCGGCCCGAGCGCCGACGTCTGCGCAAGAATCGGACGACGCTCTTGCCACCATTCCTTGGGATTCGCAGCCGAGTTCAGCGGTGCCGCATACGGAGGCGTCTGGATCGCACCGTACTTCTTCGTCGGCTCCGCTGTGTGATCGTTCACCACTTTGAACTTGCCCGTAGGAGGCGCATCCGGAACGATCGTCACCTTGATCGCCGCCCCCGGCTCCAGGCCCTGGCGCGGAGCATTGTTGCGCGTGTGGTAATACGCCGCCGGATTCTCCGTGTAGAAGTCCGTGAAGAATTGCAGCGCGCCGCTCCCCGCATCGAGTTTCACTCTCCATTCCACCCGATCATGATGATGCCCCATCAACACCAGATCCACCGGACGCACCAGCCCTTTGCCCGAGCAGATCTCCAGAAACTCCTGCTGTCCGCTCGCGATGACTCCATTGTCCAGTCCGTCCGCCGCAGTCCCCGCCTTGAAGTGCGGCGTCCCAGTTCGCGTCCAGGTCGCGCCGTTCAGCTTGTTTTGTGCCAGATGCTGATCCACCAGCGCAGGATCATTAAACGGATGCATCGTCTCCCGCAAATAGTACGGATATCCCCCTTTCGGCCCGATCGCGGGTGCGTGCATCCCGACAATCACGATGCCCTCCGTGCCGGCATCGTGTACCGCATTGCGCAGCATATTGAGTTCCGCCGGAGAAAAGCCTGCCGAATCCGGAGCACCTCCCGCCAGCAGTTTCCGCGTCGCGGGAGCTCCATAACCCACTTGACTCTCAAAGAATCCACTTCCGCCGAATCCGACGTTCAACAGCGTCCAGATATCGAAATCATCCGGTATTCCGTTGTCGTACTTCGTGTCCATCACCACCAGGCGATGTGGCCCCAGGCGCACCACGTACGACCTGTCCGCCGTCATGTACTTTTTGAAATAGTTGTACTTGTTGTCGAAGCGGTCATACTCCAGCATCTTCCCCGCGCCTTCAATGTTGCCAAGCGTGTACGTCGGCGTCTTCCCGTCCTGTAGGGCAATCGCCTCGCTCTCGATCAAATTGTGCGTGGAGTGTTCGTTCAGCCCCCGGTCGTTCCCCGATCCCGGAAGGTCGATGTTCGAGCGCAGGTCATACGGATTGACGCGGTAATCGTGATTGCCGAACGTCATGAAGATCGGGATCTTCAGCATCTCGGCCGCTTCCCCGCCTTCAAATGGCTGGCCCAGGATCAGCCGGCGCAGACGTCCATAATTCCCGACCGTCTTGTCGTCCTGTTCCTCATACCCGTAGTCAACCAGATCACCGGTCGCGACCACCGCGTCCGCCAGTCCTTTCGCATGAAGGATGTTCGCGTAGTGTACGAACGACTTGAAGTTGTCCTGGAAGTTCGCATAGTTTGCCGCTGCGTCAGCAAGCCCAAGTTGTTGCAGACGCGCGCGGAATCCCTCATTTCGCCTGCACACATGCAGGTCCGTGATATGCAGGAGCCCGAACTTCTCCCAACTCGACTTCACATAAATGGAATGCGGCGAGAGCGGATACGGCATTCCATTCGGCATGTTCAACACCAGGTCATATAGGGTACGTTCCTTCACATCCGCAGGCTGACCGGCCGTCACTTCCATGATGACGTTCACGTCAAACAGGTACGGCGTACCCGCCGTGTGCACCGACACCGGCGTTACCGGCAGCAGGCTGAAGGGAGCGTCGCATGGCGCCAGTGAGAACATCCCTTTCAGCAGATCGGTGAACACGCTCCCTCGCCATGCGGTAAGCGCTTCGTAAGTCTGCTTCTTCATCTCGCGGAAGCGAACCAGTCCGGGGATGCGCCGCGAATTCTGGTCACCCGGATTCATGATGTACGCTCGCCCCATGAGCGGCGGATCGAAGCTGCCTTCAATCACCTGATCCACACCCGGTACTGACCGCGGAAAGAACCTTACGCCGCGCTCGAAGAAGCACGCCGTTCCTCCGGCAATTTGCATATTGCTGGTAACAGGAAGCCCCAGCACATTCCGGCGCGGGTCGTACATCGAGCCATACACTGCGCACCCGCGCGTCGCGGGAACCCAGTAGATCGCGCCCCATTCGAAACGGCTGATGGGGATAGTAGTTCCGGGGATCACTTCTTCGTCGCTTACCGGGAAACCAAGATGTCGTTCGCCAGTCGCTGGGAAAGGACCCGGGCCGCCATGTTCCAGGTACACTCCAAGAATGCCGCCATGAACTTCGTGCGCGCCGGTGGATGCATGCCAGTAAATTCTGCCGTGCTGATACCGCCGCACTCGGCCGCCAAACCCGGCATCTTCTTCAGGGCCTTCCGCCGCCCCGAGATCCAGGCCATTCGCTTTTAACTTTTGATATTTCTCATCGATTTGGGACATGGTACTGCCTCCCCACACAAGGTTCGCGGATTCTATCGTCCACTCGTGTGGAACCACAACGGCAAAAGTTACTGAGAAGCGGGCCAATCACCGCCGACGGAATAGAGAAGTTGTTGCTTAAGAGGAGTTTGCGCAGACGTTAATGATTTAGGACACCCACTCCCGTAACCCGCCATTCTGCGCCATGGAAGCCGCACAACAGGTAGCCCGATTCGGCCATTTGTTTTGAGGAAGTGCACAACTAGAGATCGTAGTATCTGGCGCGATAGTAATAAAGTCCGGTCTCCCGGTCCAAATCGGCAGCGGTCTAGAAATGAAGCTCAGTCCATGGACGGAGTTCATTACGAAGGGAAACTAGGCAGATCCCTACTTTGGATGAACCTGGAGTGTAACCGTCGCACGCCTCTCGCCACATCCAAGGACCTTGTTGTAGCGCCACCTCTTGAGCGCTTTAATAACTGCATCGTCGTACGGTCTTATGCCACACGAACGAGCAAGATTTGCACTTTTTATAGTTCCGTCCTCGTTCAAGACAAGGTCGACAACCACTCCCGACTTTAGGTTTTGTTTCTTTTTCAAGACGGGGTAGTTTGGTTTTGGTGAAGAAAGCAACCGCATGGTGCACTTATCGCGCTCAGTACCGGGGTCTTGAGCCCAGATTACGCAAGGAACAATCACAAGCAGAGCGACTAGTGCGATCCATAAAGCCCAAAATGACCTTCCATCATCTGTCTGAGATAACATCCTAGCTCCATTGTGTATGCTGGAATTTCTGCTTCCGGCCGGGTGCCCCCGGTTCGCGTCCCGCTTTTGGACGCTAACCCGGGATTCCACCATCCTTCGCATCTGTCAGGATTGCGTCTATAAAAGCAACCGTCTCGGAGAGGGCAACGGCGGGTGGCGCACTCGTTCGCGCTTCCGTGCTGTGACCTCACCTGAAATTGGCTTTACTCCGTGCGATTCAAGTTCCGCATGTTCAGCACTCCGGTAGAAATGGCATCCCACAAATCCTTGCTGTAGAACAACACGAGAACGACAGCCCACGCAAAATACGGAATCGAAAACACGTTGCCTCGGAATCCGAACTCACGCTCAAATTCTCTGCGGATGAGAATTGCCCATCCACCCAACGTCAGTCCAAGGCAGATCAGGACGATATCAGCCGTCCATCGTAATTGTAGTTTTGGAGCAAGAGCACTCACTCGGTACCTTTCCCGGTAATCGATTTCATAACCAACGCAATACCAGACCAATATCAAAAGCGGAAAAAATGCGAAATAAGTGCTCCATGCGACTACGGCATTCCAGGGCAACCAGTTGGGGAGAACGCGGAACATAACTTCGTTCACAAGAGCTGCGGGTGCATTCAACCCATAGCAAATCTGGATATCAAGCCTGCTCCAAGCCGGGTCCATGACCATGTCGCCGCGAACATAGTTATTCGCCTTCAGAGCACCTGCTAGACAGGTCTGGACAACTGGCAGCATGAATCGCCATCTTATGGTCATAGTCATCCGCCCAAGATGGCGGGTGCTCCATCCTTCCCTTCCGTTGGGAAGGGTGGGGAGACTTGAGCAAGGTAGTCTACCTCGCGCTTAACCCCGAAGATATTCCCAAATTGGGCGTACGGCGGGACCGGTTTACCACCAGCGTTGACATTCAGTTCAAATTGCCCAATTACCAACTTACCAATTCCTCTTTTCCCGTTTCGACACAATCAGCTCCGGAGCTTGTCAAGGGGGTCTCGACGCCCTTTTCCCCGCAAAGTCCTGATAACGCTCGCAAAATAAATTTCAAAACCTTGGCATGTTGCCCCCACCCAAATTGCTATCCTGAAAATGTAGGTGGTGAAGACGAATTTTCCGTCTCACCACCGTTTGTTTTTGTTTTGTCAATCTGAGGCGCAGCCGAAGAACCTCTGTACTTGGGTTTTGTAGTTCTGACCCTGACTCCGAAACGAAGGTGAAGCGGAAATGGAAGAATCTCTGTAGCCACGCAAAGTCTTCAGGAGGAGAGCTTTTGCCAACGACCAACAACTAACGACTAACCACTGGTTTACATAACTCCTTTGTTTTCATATACGAGCCGTATAGTCTTGATTTCAAAGGAATTACAGGCCCTTTGTTTTCGTATATGTAGAATTCCAC
>DATMXP010000036.1 GCA_035561515.1 Terriglobales bacterium
TTGTCATTCTGAGGCGAAGCCGAAGAACCTCTGTACTTGCTCTTTTTGACAACCGGAAACCGGCGACCATATACAACATATTGTGCAACTCGCAAGTCCTTTAGAATCAAATCTATAGCGTAAGTAGCTGTAGAATCAGCAACTTATAAGTCGTTTGTTTTCATAGTCTGTCGTGTAAGTGTCTTTATTTTCAAATCCGGGAGGGGGGTGGGGGGCACCCACAATTTTGACAACGCGGCGGGCACACAACACTGCAGTAATGCCAGGGGTGTGAGCTTTTTCAAGCCCCCAACCCCTGGCCAATTGCTCCTGAATTTACCGCCCCGGCATCGGATGCGCCGCCTTGTCCGCATTCGGGATCAGATACCGGTACACCTGCGACGGAATATCCGTGTTCCAACGGTTCGTCGCCTTCGCGTACCCCACGGTCCCCAGGAAGATCACCGCAATACCGGCCGCGACTGCCCACGCCGGAACCGCTCTCGGTTTCTTCGAACCCACCGCCGGCGTCGAAAAAACTAGCGCCTGTTCCGCCGGACACACCGCCACGCACTCCATGCACGCCGTGCACTCCGCCGACTTGATCGTGATCAACTTGTCCACCGGAAGCTGCGACGGACACGCCTTCGCGCACTTCGCGCAATCGATGCACGTCTCCGGATTCCGCCGGATCCGCAGCGGACTCAGCAGGGAAGCGAACCCCATCAGCGCCCCATATGGACACAAATAACGGCACCAGAAGTTCTGGATCACCACCGACAGCAGCACCAGCACGCCGATGACGATCAGTCCTGTCTGCCCCAGGAACCGGAAGAAGTTCAGCATCTTAACGTCTGCGATCAGGCCATACGGGCTCTGGAGAAACGCATGGATATCCGGCGGCGCCATGCTGTAAACCGCCCACAGGAAGAACCCGAGCAGGAAGTACTTCAGACCCCGCAGCCCGATATCGAGCCACCGTGGAACGTGCAGGTTACGCCGAAACATCTTCCGCCCCAGCTTCCAGAGATACTCCGACAGCGTCCCCACCGGACACAGCCACGAACAGAACGTCTTGCGAAAGATGAAAGAAATTGCGAGGAACGCAACGATCAGGAACATGCCGGCCGGATGAATCCGCGGAATCTCTCCCGTGAGCAGCGCGGCCTTCAGGTTCATCAGACCGGCGATTGGCAGGTAACCTTCCACGCCCGCGGGACGCGTCACCGCATCGCCGATGGCGCCAATCTCGTAATGACGAACGAACTGGTAAAACTGGATTCCGATTACAACATTAAGAAGTATGAATGCGATCTGTACCGTGTGACGAATCTGCTGAGAACGATCTGCAAGCAACCGGCGGATCAGTTTCTTCTTCGGTTTGTCCGCCGACTTCACCATCTCGACCAGAACCGGTCCCGGCTTCGACGGCGGAGTGAGCGTTGGCGTGGCTGACATCTGTGCCTCCGATGCACAGACTACGGCTGGCCAGTCACACCGGCCTATGACATAAATCACAGGTCTGACAAGGCCTTTGCTTTGACATGCTTACCTGCCCGTCCTACCATCCGCCTAGAGAAGGTGGCTGTTATGGCCGAATCACCCGTCGGCACGCAGTTCGCTCCTGCTGAACGCGCTGGGCACGAGCAAATCGTCAAAGAGTCTCATTATTTCAACTCCGGTTCGCCGATCTCGACCCTGCTGAACCTTGTTCCCGATGTCATCCTCATCCTCAACAAGCAGCGGCAGGTCGTCTTCGCCAACCGAGCGGCGATCGAATTCGCGGCCGTCGACGACATGGAAGACCTGCTCGGGATGCGTCCCGGGGAACTGCTGCACTGCAAGCACTCCCACGAATCCGACAACGGATGCGGTACCACTACCTTCTGCCGCTACTGCGGCGCCGTGCACGCCATCCTCGAGAGCCAGGACCACAAGTCCGCCGTCGAAGAATGCCGCGTCACCGTCGAGAAAGAGGGGCACGAAGAAGCCGTAGACCTGCGCGTGTGGGCGCGTCCACTGGAAGTTGGTGAAGACCTGCTGACCTTCTTCGCCATCACCGACATCGCCGACGAGAAGCGCCGTCAGTTCCTGGAGCGCATCTTCCTGCACGACATCATGAACACCGCCACCGCCCTGCGCGGATTCTCCTGGCTGCTGCACGAGAACGAAGAGGATCGCGAATCGCGTCGAAACTACGGCGACCGCATCTCCTACCTCACCGAGCGCATGATCCAGGAAATCCAGGCACACCGCCAGTTGCTGGCGGCGGAGAGCGGTGAACTCAAGCCGCAGGTGCAGAGGGTGAACTCGTACGTCATACTGCAGGACACCTACTTCAACTACTGCCGCCCAGAATTGCTGGAGCGACGCCTGCTGCACTCGTCCGAAGGAAGCGCGGCCGTCGATATGGAGACTGATCCCACGCTCCTCTCGCGTGTGCTCGAGAACATGGTGAAGAATGCCATTGAGGCTTCAGTCCCGGGAGACGTCGTCACCATGGGCTGCCGCGAGGACGGCGAAGACATCATATTCTGGGTACACAACCCCACCTACATGCCCGAGAACATCCGCTCGCAGATTTTCAACCGCTCGTTCTCGACAAAAGGCCCAGGTCGCGGCCTCGGCACCTACAGCATCAAGTACCTGACCGAAAAGTACATGGGCGGGCATGCGTCGTTCACTTCAAGCGAACAGGCGGGAACGCAGTTCGAAGTCCGGTACCCGCGTAATTGGAGAGGCGGAAGGGCAAACTAACGCAGCGGTGCACACACCTTTAACTGTCCCTAATTGGGAAAGACCCGCGCTCTCCGATCTCTTTTTCGCATCACGCCAGCGCTAGCAAGAGCAGAATCTGCGGTGGAGGTTCCTCATGAGATTTCGCCTCACGCTCCTGTTCGTGCTCTCATTCATTCTCACTGTATGTGCCGCCGCGCAAGACCAGTGCGTCCCCTTTGGCGGCACCCTTTACGGCTGGCATAACGGGAACGCCTGGCATGGAGAAGGCGACTTCACCGTCGGAAGAAAAACCATGCACGCTACTGTCGTCGATACCAACACCGGAAACACCAAATACGGCGACATGTGGCTCGGCACCGAAACCGCCGTCTTTGATTTTGGCGGTGGAAACAAAGTCGAACTACTCACCGAGTACGTTACCGAGCACCACACCGATGCTGTCGCAAAAGACGGACTCTTTCACGTCAACGAAATCGGTTCGTTTGCGAATGGCGAGGGCATGTTCAAGAACGCATGGGGACGCTTCAGCTCGCAAGGCCCCTTCGGTCCCGGAGTTACATTGCCCGCGAACATCAAGCCCGGTACGAACGACGGCATGTTCTGGATCGGCCAGTACAACGGGATGATCTGCGGAGTGGCAGCGGAAGGAAAAAAGAAGTAAGTACAAGTCAATGCGGGACCGCGCGCCTGATGTACTTAACTTGATCTATCATGTCGCGGTGACAAGCATCGAAAGAATCCTGTTAGTCATTTTCATGGCGTCGTGGACCATCTTATGGCTTCTGTACCACTTCATGATCCGCGCCGTTAACAAACGGGTTCCCGCTGCGGAGGCCATCCCTCACTTCCGGGTTAGTGCTACAGGCAGATGGGGGTCCCACGGCTTTGGTTGGAAGAGGCTCAGAAGTGAGTACAGAAGGGTGTATCCGCAAGGTCTGCTTGATCCCATCTTGATTGCGTGCATCCTGTCGATAGCGGCTCTCGCAATTGCGATGGTGGTTCTGCGCGTCCGAGGACTGATTCGCGAAGGATGGCTATAACCTGCTTAGTAGCACCTTTGATTTAAAGGTGCACGAGAACACCCTACTCAGCCAGTTGCTGCGCTTGCTGCATTTTGCGCGCCTGGATTTCGATATACACGTTCACCAGTGATACTGCCGCCGGCGTTACGCCGGGGATGCGGCTGGCTTGTCCGATCGTTTGCGGACGCACGCGCTGGAGCTTTTCCTTCATTTCGCGCGAAAGGCCCGAGACTGAAGCGTAGTCGAACCATTCGGGAATCCTCCGCTGCTCCGACTTCTTCAGGCGCTCAATCGACTTCTGCTGCTGGTCGAGATATCCCGCGTACTTGATCTCCGTCTCAATGGCGCGCAGTTCGTTGCGCACCTGCACCGGCAAATGACCGGGCACTTCGGCGGACTCGGAAGGACTGAAGAAACCCGGCAGCAGTTCGCGCAGCACCGGAGCAAGCACATCAATGCGGACTTCAGGCCGACGAAGCAGTTGGGCCAGGGGAGAGCCCAACAGATTGTTTAATGAAAGTAGGTCTGACGCAGCCCCAGCATCAGAGGTGTTTAGCTGCTGATCATTGGGAAGTTCGCCCTGGTCTCCGGTGGCTTGCGAACGACTAACGGCCGCGACCAGCCGACTAGATTCGATCTGCGCTGTAATCAGCGGTAGTACCTTCTCGAGCATCGCCTTATTGAGCTTTGTCTTCTCCAGCACCTGCTTCATCGCCGACATACGTTCCTGCTTGGCCAAGTAGTCGGCCCAGGCAGCGTCCGAGATTAAGCCAACGCGGCGGCCGTGATGAGTGAGTCGCCGATCAGCATTGTCGATGCGCAGATGCAGCCGGAACTCCGCGCGCGAGGTGAACATCCGGTAAGGCTCGTTCGTTCCCTTCGAGATCAGATCGTCAATCAGAATCGCCGTGTACGCTTCGGTCCGATCCAGCACCAGTGGCTCCTTGCCCTGCACGGCCAAGGCAGCGTTGATGCCCGCCATGATTCCCTGGCACGCCGCCTCTTCATACCCACTGGTCCCGTTGATCTGTCCTGCAAGATATAGGCGGCCGATCTTCTTTGTCTCTAACGTACGCGTCAGCTCCGTTGGGTCCACCGAGTCGTACTCAATCGCGTAGCCCGGACGCAGCATCTCTGCATTTTGCAGCCCCGGGATGCTGGCGATCATCGCCTGCTGCACTTCCACGGGTAGCGAAGTGCTCATGCCGTTCACGTACACCTCGTGTGTGTGCAGGCCTTCGGGCTCAAGGAAGATCTGGTGCGTCTCCTTGTCAGGGAACTTCACAATCTTGTCTTCAATCGACGGACAGTAACGCGGGCCAATGGACTTAATTTGCCCGCTGTACATCGGCGAGCGGTTCACGTTCTCGCGGATTACCCGATGCGTTTCCGGCGTGGTGAACGCGATGTGGCACGGAATCTGCCGATCGTGATGATGCACGCGCTTCGTCCGGAAGCTGAACGGCGTGGGATCTTCATCGCCCGGCTGAACCGTGAACTTCTCCCACTCGATGCTGCGCCCGTCGAGCCGCGGAGGCGTGCCTGTCTTGAGCCGCACCACGCGGAAGCCGAGTCGCCGCAACGACTCACCCAGCATCTGCGCCGGAGGTTCGCCACTGCGTCCGGCGGGAATCTGCTGCTCGCCGCAGTGAATGAGTCCGTTGAGGAACGTGCCCGTGGTGATGATGACGGCTTGTGCGCGGACTTTCCGGCCATCGCGAAGAACCACGCCACGGCACATCTGCCGCTCGTCTCCTTCAGTCAATTCCAGAATCAGGTCCGCCACTTCCGCCTGCTTGATCTTCAGGTTCGGCTGCGACTCCAGCACTTCCTTCACCTTCAGCCGGTATGCCTGCTTGTCGCACTGTGCGCGTGGCGACCACACGGCCGGGCCGCGCGAGGTGTTCAGCAGCCGAAACTGGATGCCCACTGCATCGGTGACTTCGCCCATGATTCCGCCCAGCGCGTCGACTTCACGGACTAGGTGTCCCTTGGCGATGCCGCCGATCGCAGGATTGCATGACATCTGCGCAATCAGGTCAACGTTCAAAGTCATCAGCGCAGTCTTCAGGCCCATCCGGGCGCAGGCCATCGCAGCCTCGCATCCGGCATGTCCGGCGCCGACGACAACAACGTCGAATTGTTCGGTAAACGACATCTATTCAAGGTTGAATGTGCCGAAATGGCACAACGGGAGTGTTCCGCTAGTAATCGATTCTACCAATGATTCGCGCCCTTTGCGCTCGCGCACCCGTGTACGATACAGGGAAGAACAGAGGAAACCCCATGCGAAACGTTGCTCGGATTCTTGTCGTCCTGGTGTTTGCCATCAGTTGTTTTGCCGCCGACCGTGGCCCATCCACCCCGGCCGAGCGCAAAAAGGCCGTTGAGTACGTTCGCTACCTGGAGAAGAACCCGCTCGCGCCTGACGCCAAAGAAAAGCGCAATTGGGTGATGGCTTTCTTCATGGATGTCCCCGATATCCAGATTCAGCTTTGCGACGACGCTTCCGATCCGCTGATCCAGCAGCGCAACCAGAACAACGCCAATGAGCTTCTGTCACAGTCCATGCTGTCGAGCGGCGCATTCATCATCCAGAATCCGAAGCAGGCCAAGGACCTGCTCGCCGTTCAGAAAGCCGGTTTGCTCGGGCGGCTTAAAGCTTACGAGGCGATCCTCAAGTCGAATCCCAACGCGCGCTGGCCACACCTGGACGAGATGCTGAAGTTGCGCGGAACGCCGGCGTTCGATGAACTTGTCGCCAAACGCGCGAAGGCGTGTGAGGCCGGCATCAAGTACAACCTCAAAAAGTAGCGACGCGGAAAACGCAAAGCACTAGCCCGATTCCGTGGTGTCCCTGTATAGTTCCATCACTACCTTAGTGAGGGATGAGGATGGAACTGAACGTGTTCTGGCAAGAGTTGCAGTCCCGTATTTCGAAATACGATCTGCTGTGTCATCCGTTTTATCAGGCCTGGAGTGAAGGCACTCTTACGCGCGAAGATCTGCGCGAGTACGCCGGCGATTACTACCACCATGTCGCCGCGTTTCCCACATATTTAGCTGCGCTCTACAGCCGTTTGCCGGAAGGCGAACTGCGTCGCGCCATGGTGCAGAACCTCGCCGACGAAGAAGGTCTCGACGGAAATCCGGCGAGCCGCGCTCACTCGGAGATGTGGCTCGATTTCGCCGAAGGTATGGGAGCAAGCCGCGCGGCAGTTCGCAGCTCCGAACCGGTTGCGGAAATCGCCGGCCTGACCGATCATTTCCGGCGCATTGCCCGCGAGGGTTCCACGGCCGAAGCGCTGGCTGCTTTCTACGCCTACGAGTCGCAGGTGCCGCGCGTAGCAAAAGAGAAAGCTCGCGGCCTCCGCGAGATGTACGGCGCTGATGCGAAGACCTGCGGTTACTTCACGCTTCACACCACGGCTGACGTGTATCACTCAAATGTCTGGCGTGAGCATCTGAGCGACGTCGTGGAAGGTGACGCCGGGGCGCAGGAGAAGGCTCTTGTCGCGGCAGAAAATGCTGCTCGTTCGCTGTGGCGCGCGCTCGATGGCGTGGAGCGTGAGCGACTCCAGCGCGCAGCTTAGAGTTTGGATCATTCAATCGGGTCAGCGAGTCCTTGGAAAACAACGACTCAATGGCCCGATTTCATTTGATACAGTCTTCTCATGTCGAAACCCGTTCCTGTCGGTGCGCGTGCGGAAGTGTCGGAAACCGTTGAGCACAAGCACACGCTTACTGCCCACTTCAAGCAACTGCCTCCGGTGTACTCCACGCCCGACATGATCCGACTGATGGAGACCGCGTGTTTTCACGCGCTGCAACCCTACGCCGAAGGAGACGAAATCACCGTGGGAACCAAAATCGACGTCGAACATCGTGCGGCAACGTCGCTCGGATCGAAGGTCACGGCCGAGGCGGAGATGGAGTCGTTCGACGGACGCTTCTACACCATGCGTGTGCGCGCATGGGACGAGAAGCAGGAGATTGGCCGGGGTACCGTCGGACGCGCCTTCGTCAGCGTTGGCAAGTTCCTGTCGAAGGTTCAGAAGAACGGCGCTTAGTGGCCGGTGTGGTAAGGGTGTCCCTTCAGGATTGTGAACGCCCGATAGATCTGTTCGGAGAGAACAACCAGCGCCAGTTCGTGCGGCAGGGTTAAGCGTCCCATGGAAAACTGAAACTGCGCGGCGTCGAGTGCCTTTGCACTCCAACCGTTAGGCCCTCCAATGGCAAACAGCATCACCTGCGTACCGCGGTCCTGGTGATTGCCGATGTGATGAGCCAATTCCTCCGACGAAAGTTGCTTGCCGCGCGGTTCAAGCGCGACGAAGTACGGACGCGGCGCTGTCTTCTCTACCCATTTCAGCAGTGCGTCTTCGCTGGCGAACTCCTGCGTCTCTACCTGGACGAACCGTGAAATGCGTTTGGAGTACTCCCCCACCAGCGACTGAATCGCAGGTTCCTTGGTGCGTCCGATCCAGGCGAGTTTCAGTTTCATACCGTTACTTGGTGGGCGCCTTCTTCGCCTTGGCCTTCGATTTCGCGGCAGGCTTCTTCGGCTGCTCAGGAGGAGGCGTGACCTGTGGGGTCGCCGGCGGCTCCGTCAGCAGTTTCTTTATAAAGCCTTTCGGCAGTTCCGCCGTCAGGATCGCCTGGCTCCCGTTTTGCTCGATCTTCAGACTGTCGAAGAACTTCTTCACGTCGGGGTCGCTTCCGGTCGCATTGGACTCGAGCGAGCGAAACAGCGCGAGAAACGCGGAAACCTGGTCGGTGACGCGCCGCGCGGATTCTTCATTCTGAGTAAAGACCTGCGCCTTGAAATCGATGGACCCGAGATATCGCACAGACGCGACGGCTACCGAGTCTGGCGGGAAGAAGAGGTCGAATCCGCCGGGAATCACGAATGCCTTGTTCTGTTTCGAATCGCGGGCGATGTCGGCGATCGCCCATGCCACCGAGCCGAACGGCAGCTTGCGATAGTACTGGCGGACGAGTTTAGGTCCGGCGAAAGGTGACGCGAGCCTCTTGTAGCGGTCGATCACGCCTCGTATGACGAGTGGGTCATCCACGTTACTCGCCGTCACGAGGTCGGGGGCGAGGATCGCAACGCGTACCGTGCGGTTCTCGATCGGTATGTTGAAGACCTCGATGTCGCGATAGGAATCTACTCGCGACGAGAGCTTATTAAGGTAGCGGCGGAGACGTGTGGTGTCGAACTTGGCGACGAAGACCTCTGAAAAGCGGGTCTCGGCCGTGGCAGGAGACCCCGGCGGCGGGACGTGGGCAGCAATCGCCGCCTCGTCGAGGTCACGCTCCACCTGGAATCCGGTCTCCTTCACGAAATTCTCGTACTCGGGATCGAGATGGACCTCGGAAGGTTGAATGTCGGCCAGCCTTAGCGGCGTGGCGTTTACATAAAGGTAGGCCTCGGCGCCGGGCAGCAGGCGAACCGGTTCGGGAGGGGCGGCTTTTCGATACAGGAGGGCGCCAGCAATCGCTGCGATGAGAGCGATTACGACGACCGGGATAATGACCTTGGAGCGTTTCATTCAGGGGGAGCTGCGTACATTTCAGGAAAAGCAGCCGGAATACAGTGTACGGGACAAAAATCGGTCCAACCGTCACCTGCAAGGGTAGCGGAGGAAGAGGATTTTGGATAGAATCTTTAGGGAGGTAATCCTCCTCGCAAATTCCGTTTTTGGTTCTGCAACGGAAATGCGGAAGTGTGTCGGTGCTCTGCTTGCACGCGGAGTTCCGCTGTGATATCTTTTGATCTTTGTCCCGTGCGGCGGGAAGTTTCCGGTAGGCTCAGGCTTAGGTTTGGGGTTTCCAACAGGCTGGCGTAGCTCAGCTGGTAGAGCATCTGATTTGTAATCAGAGGGTCGGGGGTTCAAATCCCTTCGCCAGCTCCAGAGATGTAGAAGCGCGCCGAGCGTGCGCAGTCAAGCAGCGTGTCGTGTAGCTCCTCAGAGATAAACCTCCACAGGACGCTTCCGTTCAGCGAATGAACGCGTGCGGAAGTTTGTTTGCGCGATTCGCATCACCGTTGCCCGAAGCAGCAGTTGATTTGCACTCATTTAGATGCAGACTGCGGCGGGCTACGGTACGGCCAAATTCGGCCAGTTGAAATTTTGTAGTGCACAGGTGGCCGAGCGGTTAATGGCAGCAGGCTGTAAACCTGCCGCTCCTTGGAGCTACGGAGGTTCGAATCCTCCCCTGTGCACCAGGTTTTGATCTGGAAGTTAGAGATGAATCGAGTGTGGATGGCGATGGGCGCGTATGTCGTGCTGGCCATCCTGGCGTGGACGCAACTTACCGAGGCCATTCCCCGAAGTGGGGGATATCAAGTTCGGCATGTGGTTCTGCTCGTGCTTTGTGCCTTGGCAATCTCCACTTGGATTCATCGACGGGACCGGGTTAAAGACGGTCACAGTGATACGGACGGAACGGAAGGCCGGGAACAGTAATTCAGGGGCTTGAACCCTGAATCGGGAGTAACGGTAGTTCAGGGCTTTAGCCCTGAATCGAGTTAAGCCGAGCGGGAGTAACTCAGTGGTAGAGTCACAGCCTTCCAAGCTGTTGGTCGCGGGTTCGATTCCCGTCTCCCGCTCCAGAGTTTGAGCCGATGTAGCTCAGTTGGTAGAGCACTCCCTTGGTAAGGGAGAGGTCACCAGTTCAATCCTGGTCATCGGCTCCAGATTTAAAAGGTCGAGCGAGCATGAAGGCACTCTTTGAACAATCCGGAATCAAGATCCAGAAAGAACAAGAGTTCGGGACGCTGAAGGGCGCTATCGAGCGCGTTCTCGCGCCTGCGCTGATCGAAAAATTCTTCAAGAAGCTCGACGGCAACGGTATCCGTATCCGCGAATTCGAGAAGGTGCTTGAAAAGCGCGTGCTTGAATCCGTGGATGAAGTGCTCGCGAAGTCAGGCCAGTCGGCCAGCCAGCTTTATAGCGCGCTGGTGGTCACCGATCAGGGGCAGATGCGCGAGTTTTACCTGACTCGAATCGAAGAAGTAAGCCCGGAACTCCGGCAGAAATTTCACAAGCTTTATAGCTACTACTGAGGCACGGCAATTATGGCGAAAGAAAAGTTTGACCGCAGCAAGCCGCACGTAAACATCGGGACGATCGGACACATTGATCACGGCAAGACGACGTTGACGGCGGCGATCACGAAGGTGCTGGCGAAGCACAATCCGAACATCAAGTTCCGTTCT